>JBFFNY010000009.1:0-15424 GCA_041562955.1 Desulfurivibrionaceae bacterium
CCTGAGAATCTCAGCATGGAGGCGATGCTTGAATTGATTAAAGGGCTGACAGGACAAAGTCTGGTGCTTCTCGCGCACTTCACTGAAGATGGAACAGGGAAAATATTTTCCAATGACCGTTCAGCCTGGCTCATTGCCTCACGGTGTAAGGTTCCGATACTTACCATGTGGAAATATTATCTCGGCAGCGGGGCGCTGGGCGGACGCATGATTGACGGGGTGGCTCAAGGCGAACAGGCCGGGCGTTTTGCCATGCAGATTCTCCATGGCGAGACCGCAGTCGGTGAGACCCATACGGCCACCACGGATAACGAGTACCTCTTTGATTATCGAAAGATGAAATGGTTTGACATCCCGTATTCGGATCTGCCTGAGGAGAGTCAGGTCACAGAAGAACCAAAGTCGGTGCTGTGGAAGTATAAGAAATTTGGCTGGACGGCCCTGTTTATTGCCCTTGCCCTGGAGACGACGGTTATCATTCTTTCCGTTCTTATTTATCGCTCCAAAAAGGCCGAGGCGGCCCTTGAGGAGCATCGGAATCTGCTGGAAGAAAAGGTGGCAATGCGCACCCGGGAACTGACCTCAGCCAATGCGCAGCTCCTCAATGAAGTTGCGGAGAGAAAGAGGGTGGAGGCGGCCTTGCTGGAATCCGAAGATGTGCTGCATCAACTGTCCAATAACCTGCTTACCGTGCAGGAGAATGAGCGGCAGCGTATTTCAGTTGAGCTGCACGATGAACTCGGCCAGTCGCTTGCGGCGTTGAAGTTGCAGGTTCGGGGTCTGCTTCGAGCCCGTGATTCAGAACCCGTGGATTATCTCCAGCAGGGATGTGAAGAGTTACGCTCTTCCATCAATGACATTATCGAGAATGTGCGGAGGCTTTCCCGGGATCTGTCGCCGGTTCTGCTTGAGGACCTTGGGATCGATGCGGCACTTGAGCATCTGGTGAGTAATTTTGCCAAGTTGTCAGGTATCGATGCGGAAATCAATCTCATCGAGATCAACACCTATTTCGGTCATAAAGCCCAGCGCATGATTTATCGTATTGTTCAGGAGGCCTTAAACAATATGAGTAAACATGCTGAGGCAACATGGTTTGAGGTGTCCATCAAAAAACATAATAATAGAATTTTTCTCGTTGTTAAAGACAATGGAAAAGGTTTTAATGTTGAGCAGATTTACGCCTCCATTAGTCCTGAAAAAGGTATGGGGCTCACAGCTATGGGAGAGCGGGTTCGTATTCTCCGCGGCAGCCTCGATTATGAAGCAGAACCCGGGCATGGTACTGCTGTTCATATTACATTGCCTATTTGATCGGTGTACGTTACATCGATTTTATTCATACCAGTAAACAGAGTTTTTGCAGTTGTATGCAACGAGTAGAACTTCATTAAGACTAAGAGGTGAACTATGAGTGTCTGTCGAGTCGTTCTGGCGGATGATCATGCCTTAATCCGGCATGGAATTAAAAAAATTATTGAAGCTGAGCCTACACTTGCTGTGATTGGTCAGGTTGGTGATGGTCTCGAGTTGCTTAATTTTATTAAGAAAATTGCACCGGATATTATCCTCCTCGATATCTCCATGCCTAATCTGCGCGGAATTGAAGCCATTGGTGAGTGCAAGAAGATTTGCCCGAAGGTCAAAATTATCATGCTCACCATGCATAAATCGAAGCAGTATCTCTGTCATGCCCTTTCTGCCGGAGCTGACGGGTATGTGCTCAAGGAAGATTCAGACACGGATTTGCTGACGGCTATTGATCAAGTTCTGGCGGGCACCCTGTTTATTTCGCCCGTCCTCGCCGATGAGTTTAGTGCTGATGAAATCAAGGCCTGCCAAGAGAAAAAAGGTGTGGTGACGGATTCACTCACCCCCCGTGAGCGCCAGGTTATTAAACTTGTTGCTGAAGGTCGCACGAGTCGTGATATTGCGGAACTTCTTTCCATTTCCACGCGGACCGTGGAGCATCACCGCGCTAACCTGTTGAAGAAGCTGAATATCTCAAATACAGCAGATTTAATCAAATATGCTATTCGCAAGGGATATGTGCTTTCAACCAACTGATGTTGCTGGCGAAATTGTATTAAAATCCAGGCAGGGATCGGCAGAGTTTCCCCTATCCTTTGTCTGGTGTAGATATTTAGTTAAATGCTGAAATTCTTAACCCTTTCCTGCCCCATTTTCTTATCTCCCTGTTTTTCTGTTTGAAACAAAAAAAGCGCTTTTTTTCCTTTGCAAATGAGTACATGTTGTGGTTTTATAATTTCGTAGCCACAATATTTGGTATGTTGTGTGTCTTCGCCCCCTGTTTGTCAACTCTTAATGAATACTGAAAAGTTACTATAGAATTATTTCTATTCTGTCAGCGCTGTTTCTCTTCTTTGTTGTGACTGAGGCACGTGGAATAAAAAAAGGTCTATGGTTTTTAGCTATTGGTGTAGTTCGGTGTTTTTTTGCATTTGCAACGCATCTGTAATTACATGGGAATGAGTTTTGATGCGTTTGGTTTATCTCAACATTACGGCACGTATAAAATGAAGAAAGGAGAAAGAATTATGTCTAAGAAAATGAAGTCAACGAGTGCTCTTCCCGCCAAGGCTCCTAAACCTCAATTTGCCGATAATGCTATTGCTGTTCTTGAACGCCGATATCTTATAAAAGACGTTGATGGCAAAGTGATTGAAAAGCCACAGGATATGTTGTGGCGTGTCGCATCAACGATTGCAACGGCCGATAAAAAATATGATGAAAAAGCCGACCTGGATGGTCTGGCCATGGATTTTTATACCATGATGGCTGAGTTTGACTTTATGCCGAACTCGCCGACCCTGATGAATGCAGGGCGTGAACTTGGCCAGTTGTCGGCGTGCTTTGTACTGCCGGTTGAGGATTCCATGGAATCCATCTTTGAAGCGGTCAAACAAACGGCCCTTATCCATAAAAGTGGCGGCGGTACAGGTTTTTCTTTTTCACGGATTCGTCCCCAGAATGACATGGTGTATTCAACAAAGGGGGTTTCTTCAGGACCTATTTCCTTCATGGGCGTCTTTGATACGGCCACTGAAACCATTAAGCAGGGCGGCACCAGACGTGGAGCCAATATGGCCATGCTGCGGGTTGATCATCCTGATATTATGGATTTTATCAAGGTCAAGGCGGACCTTAATAAACTTAATAATTTCAATATCTCCGTGGCGGTTACCGATGCATTTATGCAGGCGGTGGAAAATGATGACGACTACGATATCATCAACCCCCGTGACAACGAGGTTGTCTCGAGGAAAAATGCCCGCAAGGTGTTTAAACAAATCGTCAAGCAGGCATGGTTTTCCGGTGAGCCGGGGATTGTTTTCATTGATCGAATGAATGCGGATAATCCAACCCCTGAACTCGGTGCCTTTGAAGCCACCAATCCATGCGGAGAGCAACCTCTGTTGCCCCATGAATCGTGTAACCTTGGTTCCATTAATTTATCGAATATGGTTGTTGATGGTGCACTTGATTATGCAAAGCTGGGTGATATTGTCGGAAAGTCGGTGCATTTCCTGGATAATGTCGTTGAGCTTAATCGTTATCCCTTGGAGCAGATCAAGAAGATGACCCAGTCGAACCGCAAGGTCGGCTTGGGGGTTATGGGCTTTGCCGATATGCTTATTAAGCTCGGTATCCCTTATTCCTCTCCTGAAGCTGAGGCCATAGCCGACAAGGTGATGAAGTTTATTGATGATGCCGCCTTTCAGGCCTCATCAAAACTGGCAACCATTCGCGGTTCCTTTCCAAACTTTAAAAAATCTATCTATTACACTGCAAACCCTGATGTCCCGGTGCGTAATGCCACCCGCACAACGATTGCGCCCACCGGTACGATCTCAATTCTTGCCGGCTGCTCCAGTGGAGTTGAGCCTTTGTTTGCCATATCCTATGTCCGTCGCATCATGGATGGGGATGAGTTTTTTGAAGTAAATCCTATCTTTGAGAAAATGGCCAAGGAAAAAGGTTTTTATTCGAAAGCTCTTCTAAAAGATATTGCTGAAAAAGGAACTCTGCAGGGGATAACGGAAATTCCAGCCAAGTATCGTAAGATTTTTGAGACGGCCCATGATATTACGCCCAAAAATCATATTGATATTCAGGCCGCGTTTCAGGCCCATGTTAATAACGCCGTCAGTAAGACCATTAACTTCTCAAACACCGCCACGGAAGACGATGTGCATGATGCCTATATGCGCGCCTATCAGCAGGGGTGTAAGGGGGTAACGATTTACCGTGATGGTTGTCGTGAAAATCAGGTCCTGTCCACTGGCACGACGCAGCCGAAGCATGAGGCGGTTGCCGCGGATGGCCAGCGTGTAAAACGTGACCGGCCCCGTAAACTGGTCGGTTCGACGTATCAGATGGAAACAGGCTGCGGCCCCATGTATGTGACCATCAATGAAGATGAACAGGGACGGCCTTTCGAATTATTCAATATGGTTGGTAAGGCTGGTGGCTGTGCCTCAAGCCAATGTGAAGCCATTGGCAGGCTGGTCTCTCTGGCCTGGCGATCCGGTCTGGATGCGGATCCGATCCTGCGTCAGCTTGGCGGTATCAGTTGCCATAAGCCGTTTGGTTTCGGTAAAAATAAAATTGTCTCCTGTGCCGATGCCATTGCCAAGGCGGTTCAGCAGCATATGGAATCCAGTGGTACGTGCTGCACGCCATGTGACGAGAAACATCAGATGTTTGGCGCCTGTCCGGAATGTGGCGGGGTGGTTGAGCATGAAGGCGGCTGTTGTGTCTGTCATGCCTGCGGTTATTCTGAATGTGGATGATCACTGAGCGGGTGTTGTAATAAAAAAGGCGTTTTCGGACTGATCCGAAAACGCCTTTTTTTATGCAGAGAATCGTTACATTGTTTCTCGTGAATACGATCGTTTCACGGTCTCATTCCATCACTTGTATGAGGGCAACTGTGATATTATCCCGCCCGCCCGCCTCATTGGCTCGATCTATTAATGTCTCACAGCAGTTATCGACATCGGGTGCCTCTTGAATGATGCGCTTTATGTCATCATCAGCAACCATATTCCACAAACCGTCTGAACAAAGTAAGATGATATCCTTTGGTTCAATGGGAAAGACATGGTGTTCCGGGTCATCACGCATGGTAACGCCGATGCAGCGGGTGATAATATTTTTTGGAGCCTTTTTTGCGCCAGGGTCATTTGAGGCGGCAAGGGAGTGATCTGTGGTGACCTGGCGGAGGGTGTTGTCCCGCAGGAGGTAGCCGCGAACGTCACCAACATGGCAGATATGGGCATGGCGATTGGCAACAAGACAGCCGATGAGGGTACAGCCAAGACCTGCAACTTCAGGATGTTTGTCGCCATAGGTGACCACGGCGTGGTTGGCCTTGCGAAAAGCTCTGAGCAGAAGATGACGGCATTCTTCTTTAGAGTTCCTGGCCCTGTTCAATTCTGCGGCAGGGAGGTATTCATTGGCTACAGCGATGGCCATGTTGGCTGCTATTTCACCACCGAGATGTCCACCCATGCCGTCAGCAACAAAAAAAAGTTGCTGGCTTGGGTTTAAGGCAAAGCTATCCTCATTATGGGGTCGTATTTTCCCTGTATCCGTTCGTCCAGAACTGGTCAGGGTGTAGGTATTCCATGAAAATAAGGATCGTAAAAAATTTAAGAGCATTGGTCTCTATTGTGTATCAAAGTGTAAATCGTAAATGGGCTTCCATAATACTACGGTACCGTTTTTGTTTCCGGATAGAAAAGCGGAGTGTTCAAGGCCTGGTGTTAAGGTCAGGATTCCATCGCCCCGGCCGTCCATAATGTGCAAAAGAGAACCCTTATTATAATCCCAGATTTTAATGAGATCAGAGCTGCACCCTGTAACGAGTGAAAAGGAATCATCACCCATAAATACAGTATTGACTATATCTTCATTATCTTCAATAGTTTGTAAGCATTTTCCTTGATTTAAATCCCAAATACGCATCATGCGGTCTTCGCTTGAAGAAACAAATTGTTTTCCATTAGCTGAAAGAGCAAGATTCTGGATGGGTAGAACGTGTCCGTCGATTTCCCGGAGCATCTTTTTTTGTTCAAAATCCCATATCTGGATAGACCCGAAATCAGTTCCGAGACCAAAGCGCAATCCATCTTGCAGGGGCAGCATGGCCGTCACATTAAAGGATGTCGGGAAGGGATAGGTTTTATTGTTTTTAAGATCAAGAAAAAGGACCTTGCCGCTTCGTGATGAAACAACAAGCCATCTGTTGTTTTGGCTGAATAACAGCGAGGTAATAGGAGTCTCTTCCCTGTGGACTGTTTTTTGTTTGCCGGTGAACAGAGAGCGCAGTATTGTCTCTCCGTTTTCCATGCCCACAGCGATATAACTGCCAGATGGGCAGACTGCGACAGCCGTTATGGGACTTGTTTTAATTTTAAATCTGGTCTGATCTGTGACAAGTGTGGAATGGTGGCCGATATACCACCCCGCAGGGATGGTTCCGGTGAAGAAGTCTCCTTCGGTGGAGGCGGCGACGATTTGCGATGTGTTTTGATTGAATTTTAAAAAATTAATGGAATTTCGGAGACGAAATAGTTTCTTCCGTTGAATGTCAAGGAGCTCTATGGGTTGGCCGAAACTGGCCAGGGTGGTGTAAATCTTCTCAATATAGAGATCGTGACCAAACCCTTTTTCCTGCCAGAACTTTTTTAGGCTTGCAAAGCATGCTTTGTATTTCTTGGCCTTGGCGAGGCTTCTTATATTTGTTTTTATTGAATCCTGCAGCTGGTTTGCCTGAAAAAGTTCCATAGGGGTTGTGGGACTGCACAGGGACAGCTCAGGATGTGTATACCGTTTGCCTGGGGGATTCTGTCTGATTTCAGCGTAGAGTTTCTGGAGTGGCGTGAAGTCAGGGAAACGGGTGATTGCCGCCTGAACACGGCGTTGAACCAGGGCCGGCTCAAGTTTAGTGCATCTCCATGTTAAAAGGTGGAGATTTGACACCGCCTCAGGAAGATTGTCGTTCAGCTCCAGAGCTTTGTGAAGAAAATCTCGAGCCTCAGGCATTTTGCCGAGTTCGGCAAGAGATACCGCGCGATTGTTAAAATGTTCAGCCTGTAATTTTACCGGGCCCATTGTGGCATAGGGGCAGGAAACCTTGAAGTTGTCGATGTATATGGCATGTAACGCCTTACGTATTTCTCCAAAATTATTGTACCGGTCATCGGGATTGTGCTGGACACATTTCTTTAAAATGTCCCGGAGTGGTTTGGTGAGGGGTTTATGGGTAATAGAGCTTTCAGGTTCCGGGCATTCGGTTTCGGTATTCTTGGCATAGGGCCGTTTGCCGCAAAAAAGCATCCAAAGGCAAAGCCCAAAGGAAAAAATATCGGTTCTTTTATCGACGTTGTGGGTATTGCGCAACTGTTCCGGGGATGCGTAGTTTGGCGTTCCACGAAAACCGACAGTCTGATCAGGATCAGAGATGTCAGGGGTTGCGCCAGCACGAGTATTGCTCTCGGGTTGAATATCCAGAGACCTGACAATCCCAAAATCGGTAATCTTAACAAGACCTTCTCGACTGAGGAGGATGTTTTGGGGTTTTATATCTCTATGGATGATATTTTTGGAATGGGTGTATTCAAAACCGTTACAACATTGAATGGCAACGGTTAACGCATCTCTAAGGTTGCGGAGTCGTTTCTTTTGAATCCAGTCAAGAAGAGTACCGCCGTTTACGTATTCAATAAATATCTGTACGGCTTTTTGTTGTTTCTTTACGAAATAGCAGGCGGCTATATTGGGATGCAGTGACAGGTTGATCCAGCCGTTTGCTTCGTTGAGGATGCGATTAATCCCTTCCTTAGAGTGCATGACCTCCGGCCGCGGCACTTTTATGGCCATTTTGATGCCCCATTGCAAATGATCCGCAATGTAAACATGACCCATGGCACCACTGAACACATTATTTAACCGGTACCGGTCTCCAATAACATCACCGACCTTCCAGCTGTCAGGGTCCTTTATATCCCCGGTAGGAGCAGGGGAAAGAAGGAGCGTGGCATCACCGGCTTGATCCGCAATATCAGGAGTCATGGGGGGACGCCTGTGCTGACTTTTGTTTAAATAAGTTCAAAGCGGATGGTGTTTCCAGCAATACTAATTTCATCTCCAGGGTGAAGTTCTACTTTTGTTGTTACCTTCTCCCCGTTAATTAAGGTCTTGCGCCAACCCGATTGCGGGATGAGGAAGTAGGAGTTGTCTTTTTTATTGATATAGCATTGATTACCGCTCACGAGAAATCCTGGAATAAAGATGTCACTATTGGGTGCTTTCCCGAGTTTTATACTGGTCCGACCAGCTAAGGGTAATAATGATGGTTCGCATCGGCCCTGAGTAACGTTGAGTTGGTGCGTCTTTGCCTTGCTCGCGTTTTGAGGTTTCCCAGGGGTGAAGATTGTGGCATCTTCGATATCCATGGGTGTGGTTGAGGATGAAAGGGCGGCTTCACCTGTTAACGTGGAACTCCAGACAAGGTTGAATTTACCGATAATAATGTCATCGCCTTCAAAAATTTGAATGAAATCAATTTTCTTCCCGTTAACAAGGGTACCGTTTAAGCTGCAAAGATCTTGCAGGAATGGTTTTCCGTTTTGAATCTCAATGGCAGAATGATGTCGGGATATTGCGGTGTTGTCAACCCTGATTTCAGCGTCATCGCCTCTCCCGATAATGAGGCGTTGGCCTTCTTCAACGTCAAATTGCTTGATTATTTTACCCTGCAACATGATGGCCCATTTCTTCATAATAATATCCTGTCTCGTGGTGGAAGATACTGAGGGAACTTGAAAAATTGCAGTCAAGAACCCCTGATGTGAACGTGTTTGTATGTTAAATAAAGTATGTGATTCCGTAAGATTTATACACGGTTCATTGTCTTTTTTATGTGTAATTCATGCTCTAGTTGTCTAAAGGTTGTCGTGTATGCGTCTATCTTATCTTTTTTTCCTTTTAAGTCAAAGGTTTGCAGTGCAAAAAGTTGCTTGCCGGTGCGAAGACTATGATGTGTCTCTTTCCCTATAATAATTTCTCTGGTTTTAGAGGTCTGGGATTCGAGGCGAAAGGTCGTGTTTACAGCATCCCCAACCATGGTGTAATCCCGTTGACCTGTGCCGCCGATGTTGCCAAGCATAATGTCGCCCGTATTAATGGCAGCACCAATCGTCAGTGGAAAGGGAAGGTTTCTCTTCAAGCCAAGGCGAGCCGTCATTTGTTGAATGAGCAGGGCTGCGGAAAGGACACCGGCTAGATGTTCAGGACCCTTGTGTATCCAGAACGCAAGAACAGCATCTCCAATGAATTTATCGATCTGACCTTTAAATTGGGTGATGATTTCACTGGTTAAACGACTCCAGCTTTGCATCATATGTGATATTTCCTCATTGCCGATGAGTTCAGAAAGTTCGGTGTAGCGGTGAATGTCGCAGACAAGGATGGTCGCCTTTTGTTGGTCTACACAGGCCACGGTCTCATCACCTGTACTTTGTACGTCCGGTACTGGTTGCGCTACAGTTTCGGTGGAGTGGAAGGTGAAACTTGTTTTGCCAAAGCTTACCACGTCACCGGATGAGAGTTTCGTCGGGGTGATAATTCGTGTGCCATTAACAAAGGTGCCATTGGCGCTGCCAAGGTCAATAACATAATAATTTCTGGTGGACTCACGCTGGATCATGGCGTGTCTGCGGGAAATCCAGGTTTCTGACAGGGGGAGGTCGTTTTCGGCAAGACGACCCACCTTAAATGTAGTGGCTGATCCGATGTCCCATGTCTTTTGGGTGTCTTTATTATACAGGGAAGCGGTCATTGTGATAATGGGAAGATGGTTATGCTGCTGATGCCAAGGGAAAAAGTGTAAAATGATGGAATTTTATAATTTTAAAACAATACGGGAAAAAAGAAATATTATCCATCAAATGTTGATGAGCGCATAAAAGATGACGTAGTATAACGGAACTCTTTTATCATTCTTCTGGAGTTACTGGTAGAAAAACGTATAGTATATTATAACGTTTTAATCCGTCCGCAAACTCTAATTTTTTAATCTTTGATTGTAAACTTATGACTGAAAAACATGACCCGTCAGGAAAATTGTCCACCATCTTTGCCAAGATTAATTTGAGTGAATTGCCCGCAATGTCGTCTAATGTCCAGGAGCTGATTTCCTTATCACATTCAAGCCGATCTGCAGCCTATGATTTATCCAAGGTTATTCTGAAGGATTACTCCCTGACCAATAAGGTGCTGCAGGTGGTCAATTCGGCCTATTATTCAATTGGTCGGACCATCAGTTCCATTTCAAAAGCTGTGACGATTATAGGCTTTGATGCTGTGCGTGATCTTGCCATGGCTATTGCCTTGTTCGAAGATTTTTTAAAATCAGGGGTTGAAAAAGAAGAAATATCCAAGGTGTTGACCCGTTCCTTTTTAAGCGGTTTGCAGGCAAGGGAAATTGTTGTCCGCAAAAACATGAATCTTATTCCTGAAGAGGCCTTTATCTGTACGCTTTTGCATCATTTGGGAAAGATCATTACCTGTCTTTATATGCCTGATGTGTATAAAGATATTGAAGCAAAGGTCGCAAGCGGTTCGGATCTTGATGATATAACGAGAAGTTATCTGGATGGATTGACCTACGCCGAGCTTGGTGTTGAAGTGGCCAAGTTTTGGAATATGTCAGAAAAGATTATCAGTTCCATGGAGACAGATCCTTCCAAGCCGACAAATAATGACGATGATGAAGGACTTCTGAAAAATATCGCTTCTTTTGCCAATAATTTCACAGATTGTGTCTGTCTGGGTGGGGATTTAGACAATATCTTTAAGAAATTCAATAAGATCTTAGGTGTTGATCTCGACTCCTCCATGGAAATGCTTGAGAAAAGTGTTGAGGCGTCTGAGGAAATTTCAGATTCGATCCGCTATGGACTGAGCAAGCTTGACGTGCGCGGCAGGATTGAAAAGATCGATAAGCATGGTGCTGGAGCTGTTCGTATAAAGAAGGTTAAAAATGAGATTGAAGATGTTGATGATCATTTGACCGAAGTGCTGGAGCCGTTGCCGTCAACAAAGAAAACGGTGAATGATTTTGTGCGTGAGATGACCGAAACCCTCATGGCGGATCAAATTAAACTTGATGAACTGTATGTCAACCTTTTGGAAGCGCTCTATCGTGGGGTCGGTTTTGATCGGGTGATTATGGCTATTTTAAGTATTCAAGCCTCCAAGATTTCAGTAGTCGGACGTTATGGCTTGGGTGATATTGACTCTAAAGGTGTCGCTGGATTTGATCATCCCATGTCTAATAAAGACATGGCTATTCCGCGCTGTTTACGCGCCGGTAAGGATATGGCTATTCCTGCTGGAACGGTTGGTGCCTTTCCAGAAGATTTTAAGCATTTGGTGAGGGACCGGACGGTGTATCTCTTTCCAGTCTGTATTGATAAAAAGCCTATTGCCCTTATTTATCTTGATCGTAAGAAAGGCCGTTTGAAGTTGTCGGAAGAAGAGGTGAAAAATACAAGATTATTCCGTGATTTTGCAGTGCTTGCTATTCAGAAGATCCGGTCTAAGCTCAGCAAATAAGGTGTTCTGCCTCAGGATGTAATGAAAATAACCACCATCAAAACAAGGCTACTTGTGGCCATAATGGTCACATCAGCTCTTTCTGTCTGTATGGCCTGCCTGCTTCATTCCTTTTATGATCTCTCCCGGTATAGGGGGGCAAAAGAAAATGAACTTGAGCAACTCGTTAAGTATATCACTCCGTCCTTATTGTCTCAACTGTCACAGCAGGATGGGGACGAGCCGTTGTGGAAGTCGCTTGTTGCTGAGAACGACTTGGTGCAGGCTGTAGCGGTGTATCAAAACAATCGAATACTGGTTGATACATATGAGCGTGAGGGCACGGTTATCCCTAAACGTTTACCTGAGAAGGGTGTTGTTGTAACTTTTGACGGCGATCATTGTATCTATAGTTCTCCCGTAAAAAATAAAGGTAATGATGCCGGGTATATCATTATTGATTATTTTCTTTTTGACAGGGGAACAGGATTCCGGTCCATCTTATTTGTGTTTGCCGGCAATCTCTTGTTTGCAACTCTTATCGCCTATGTGGTTGCCAATGGCCTGCAGTCTCGATTTAATAACGCAATTACTTCATTAGTAACCGCAGCACGTTCTATCTATATTGATAAGAAATATAAGACCAGGGCTGTCAAGATATCGGATGATGAATTTGGTCTTCTTGCCGATACGATGAATGCAATGCTGGATGAAATGAGTCGCCGTGAAGATGAGATGAAACATCTGAATGATTATCTCGAATCACGTGTTGAAACAAGGACTGCGGCCCTGCTTGAGATTAATTCCCGCCTGCTCAAGGAAAAGAACCGGGCTGACCGAGCCGCTTCAGTAAAAAGTGATTTTCTTGCCAATATGAGTCATGAGATTCGTACACCGATGAACGGCATTGTGGCGTCATGTGATTTAGCCGTGGCTGAGGATTTACCGCCCAAGGTGGCTAATTATTTGAAAATAATTCAAGCCTCATCCCATACCCTTTTGCTGATCATTAATGATATCCTCGATTTTTCAAAACTGGAGGCAGGTACACTTGAACTGGAAAGAACACCTTTTTCACTCACGGAACTGCTGAATAAACTTTCAGGTGTTTTTCGTGAACATGCTCGCCAGCGGCATATTGAGTTTAAGATCGATGTTGATTCTCAAACTCCGGAAATTTTAGTTGGTGATCGTGTTCGTTTACATCAAATATTGAGTAATTTAATTGATAACGGCATCAAGTTTACCCAGGAGGGGTCTGTTGCTCTTAATATAATTTGTCTTGGGAAAACAGACAAAGACCTGGTTCTGGAATGCCGGGTGCGCGATACAGGTGTTGGTCTCAGTGAAGAGAGTCTGAAGGCAATATTTCAATCATTTCATCAGATTGACAGTTCCTCTACTCGAAAATTCGGTGGTACTGGGCTTGGACTTGCCATTACCAAAAAACTTGCCATTATGATGGGTGGAACCATTGAAGTATCGAGTCGTTTAGGGCAGGGGGCAACTTTTATTGTTACCGTGAAAATGGGCTGGAGGCCGTCGTCCATACAGGACCTGTCCAGAAGGGATCAATTCTTAACGAATCAAGCCCTGACTCCCGTTGGGGATCTCGCCGGGTGTCATGCCTTGCTTGCCGAAGATAATGAAACGAACCGTGGTATTGCGGAGGCATTATTGACGGATCTCGGGTTGACCGTCGATAGTGTTGAAGATGGAGAACAGGCCTTGCAATCCCTTAAGAAAACGGGCTATGATTTTGTCATTCTGGATATGCAGATGCCGGTGCTTGACGGTTATGAAACTATGAAGCAAATCAGGTCGCAACCCGCATATCAGGATCTACCCATTATTGCACTTACAGCCCATGCCTTACCGGGTGATAAAGAGAAATGTTTACAGGCTGGGGCCAACGCCTACCTGAGTAAACCTGTGAGTAAAAATAGGGTGATGGAGGTGTTATGCGGGTTGCGTCAAGTACCTGTAAATACGACTTCGATTGTGGTCGCAGCGGACCATGAACGTTCCAAAGGCCGGCCAAGGAGTTTAAATGTTGAGGGCGCGGTCAGAAAACTTGGTGTAGATGTTGCTATTTATTACAAGGTGCTCCATACCTTTTGTAAAGATTATGCGGAGATGGAGATTGACTTCTTTAAGGCTATTGACGCGCAGGATATTGATTGGATACAAAAAAGAATGCATTCTTTGAAAGGGTCAAGTTCCACCCTTGGAGCAGAAAAACTATGTGATATGGCTTCAAAACTGGATCTCTTATCCAAGAAAAAACAATTTCCTGCGGCAGAGCAAGTTCGTGAACTTCTGTCTGAGTTGCAGCGTGTTATTCATGATGCGGAACAGCTTGTTGCAGAACATCATCCGGAACCAGAGGAATGCGATGAGACACTTACCGTTGTCAGTGCCGACGGCCTAGAGGAACATTTTCAGGCCTTGGCTGTTGCCTTGGATGAATCTTTGTATGATATAATTAATAGTGAGATTGAGAAGATAGAGAGGCAGTTAACCGGTTCTCTCGTGGTCAACCTGGGTAAAATGATACAGATGTATGCCTATGATGATGCCTTAGTGTTGTTGCGTGAGATCTGCTCTGAACTTAATATGCCGTTACAGGATAGCCTGAAGGGATAATGTCTTTAGAAAAACAACAAAAACCCCTGGTGCTCATTGTTGATGACACCATGATGAATATCGATCTCCTGGCTGATGTGCTGCGGAAGGAGTATCGCCTAGGGATTGCTACGAATGGACTCAAGGCCCTTGAGTTTGTCGAGAAAAACAAACCGGATATCATTCTGCTCGACATTATGATGCCTGAAATGGATGGATTTGAGGTTTGTCGTATTCTTAAAGAAAATCATCAAACCAGGTCTATTCCAATTGTTTTCATTACGGCGTTATCTGATACAGAAAGTGTCGCCAAGGGTTTTCAGCTTGGTGGATGTGACTATATTTCCAAACCCTTTCATGCCCTTGAAGTTCGAGCTCGGGTCAAATCCAAATTAAATGAAATTAATCAGCTGAGCTTTGTTGAGAATCTGTTTAAGACGTCCCTTGAAGGCATTTTGGTCACGGATAGCGACATGATCATCACCAAGGCAAACCCCATGGCCTCGACGATAACGGGTTATGAGCAGGAGGATCTTATTGGCCATACCCTTTCTGTCCTGCAGGATGCTGAAAATGGTCAAGGCCTGGTCGACTTCAGAAAGGTACTCCAGGAAGAGGACCACTGGGAAGGTGAGTTGTGGAATCGTCGAAAAAATGGTGAGAAATTTCCTCAGAAGGTGGCGTTGTCAGCTGTGCGTAATCTCTGGGGCGAGGTTTGTAATTTTGTCGCTGTATTTCATGATATGTCAGAGATCAAGAGGCATAAAGATGAAATTAAATACCAGGCGAATCATGATGCTTTAACCGGTTTGCCCAATAGAACATTCTTTAAGTTACGTCTTGTGGATGTGTTAGAGGATGCAGCCCGCCATCATGAACAGGTTGCCTTACTGATGCTAGATCTTGATAACTTCAAACAGATCAATGATAGTTTGGGGCATAGTGTCGGTGATTTCTTATTGCAGGAAGTACGTCGGCGTTTGCAGGGGTGTCTTGGCCACGCCATCCTCGCTCGACTGGGGAGTGATGAGTTTGGTGTGTTGCTGGAGGATTTACCCAGTGCCGAACGTGCTGTTAAAATCGCTGAGCAGATCAATATGGCATTAACCCTGCCCATATTTCATGAGGGTCATGAACTTTTTATCTCGGCAAGTATTGGTATTACATTTGCGCC
>JBFFNY010000010.1:0-14494 GCA_041562955.1 Desulfurivibrionaceae bacterium
CCGATTGAATTTCTCCCATGGCACCCATGCCCAGCATGAAAAAACATTAACGAATATCAGAACGGCCGAGGCGGAATGGGAAAAACCGGTGGCGGTTCTGCTTGATCTCTGCGGCCCGAAGATCCGCACGGGGTTGATGCAAGGACACGGTGCGGATCTTGTTGCCGGTGAAATAATCCGTATTACTGCAGCCCCTGTTGTAGGAACCGCTGCCTGTATTTCGACCATTGCACCGGAAGTCCTGCCTGATTTACGGGAAGGGGACCCGGTTTTGCTGGACGATGGTCTCCTGGAACTTAAGGTCATAACAGAGGGCGTGGATGAGGTCCTGTGTGAAATTATTATCGGCGGCCTTTTAAAATCCTCCAAGGGCATGAATTTACCCCAGACCAACCTGTCACTGCCCAGCCTTACCGCTAAGGATGAGGCTGATCTGCAATGGGGCTTAGACCATTCCATTGATTATGTGGCCCTCTCCTTTGTCCGTTCCCCTGTTGAGATCATGGAGGTGAAGGAACGTATTGCCCGGTCCGGGAAGAGAGATATCCGGGTCATTGCCAAAATTGAAAAACCTGAGGCGGTGGAGCGGATCAAGGATATTATTGATGCCTCGGATGCCATCATGATCGCCCGGGGTGATATGGGTGTTGAACTCGCTGCCGCACGGGTTCCACGCATTCAACAGGAAATCATTGCGTTATGCTGGCATAAGAACACACCGGTGATCACCGCAACGCAGATGCTCGACACGATGACCCATAATTATAGACCAACTCGAGCTGAAGTAACCGATGTGAGTGTTGCCGTAAAAGAAGGAACCGATGCGGTCATGCTTTCAGGAGAGACCGCGACAGGAATTGATCCTGTGAATGTGGTGCGGACCATGGCGTCCATTATCTGTGAAGAGGAGACGTACCGGGGGGATCGTAGTGATGATCTTACCGTTGTTGATCCCCTTGAAAGGAAAGCGAGTCCTGCTATTCTCGCCGCGGCAAATCTCAACATGGTGGCGGCCACCATGCTGATCGATCTGCAGGGCGATCTCTATCCGGAACTGTCAAAATGGAATCGGAGAGTTCCCAGTCTGCTGGTCACAAACTCCCTGCATGTTGCGCGTCATGCCGCTTTATATAAGAATATTGTGCCGATTATAATCAGGGATAAGCTCCGTCGGGACGAAATGGTCTTTAAGGCCATTGTCACGGCAAAGGAGTGGGGCTATGTTTGCGCCGGTGATATCCTATGTGTGGTTGAGGGCGTGCGGCAGACACAGGGCGGGATCCCGCAACTCGGGGCATTTCAGCTGGTTGCGGTTCAGTGAGCAGGAGCGGCAGCCCGTATTGAATGCTGGTGAACTCAAGCAGTACGGACTGCCATGGTGACGACCTTAACTCACTTCGACAATTTCAATATCAAAGACCAGGGTCTTCCCTGCCATGGGATGATTGACGTCCATGGTTATATTTTCATCCGTAATTTGCATGACGGTTGCCGGAACGGGCTGGCCGCTTTGATTGGTGAGCTGCAGTTGGAGTCCCACCTCCAGTTTCATGTCCCCGGGAAAGGTCGCGGTGGGGAGATCAACAATCAGTTCTTCATTGCGGTGCCCATACGCCTCTTCAGGGGGCAGGGTGATCTGTTTTGATTCACCGACTTCCATGCCGACTACGGCTGCATCAAAACCCTGAATCATTTGCCCCGCGCCCACTTCAAAAGAAAGAGGACCACGGTCGCGTGAAGAGTCGAATATTTGTCCGTCTTCAAAGGTGCCGGTATAGTGAACAGAGACGTTGTCTTTAGGTTGTATTGCCATTTTGAATGTCCTTTTTTGAATTTTAAAAAAACGAACCTACCTTTTTTAAATACTAATCGCAAACAAAAGAGGGATTTGCTAAACTTTATAGATAGTTATCAATTTTTTTAAATCAAAATTTATATTTAACCGGAAAGGTGCAGTCAGAGTCCGCATAAAGGTTCCAATACCCATGACGACAAGTGCTAAAAAGAAGATTTTTTTTGATCAGACGATTTACCGGAATTGGTGTAAATCCTGCGGGATATGCATCGCGCTCTGCCCCAAGTCGGTCTATGAGAAAAATGAGACTGGCGGTCCTTTGGCGGTCCGGCCGGATGATTGTATCGGCTGTCTGGTTTGTGAACTCCACTGTCCTGATTTCGCTATTTCCATTACGGATCGCAGTGGTGGTGAAAATTAGGTTGTAGCGTAACTCGAGTTGTTTTGCTGTCATTACTAACCGTTCAATTCAATTTGTTTTCTGGTATTCATCTATGAACAGTACTGCCACCGATCAGAGTCAAAAATATTTGCTCCAGGGCAATGAGGCCATTGTTGAAGGGGCTCTTGCCGCGGGCTGTCGGTTTTATGCCGGGTATCCCATTACCCCCTCTTCTGAAATTGCTGAACTCATGAGCCGTAAATTGCCGGTCTTAGGGGGGACTTTTATTCAAATGGAAGATGAGATTGCCTCAATGGGTGCCATTGTTGGCGCATCTCTGGCCGGGGCTAAATCCTTAACTGCCACCTCAGGCCCGGGGTTCTCCCTGATGCAGGAAAACCTGGGTTACGCCTCAATGACCGAAGTGCCGCTGGTTATCGTGAATGTGATGCGCGGCGGGCCTTCCACCGGACTGCCGACAAGTCCTGCCCAGGCCGATGTCATGCAGGCACGATGGGGGACCCATGGTGATCATGCGATTATTGTCCTTGCCGTGTCTTCGGTGGCGGATTCCTATGAGATTACGATTCAGGCCTTTAATTTATCCGAGAAATACCGTACGCCCGTGGTCTTGCTTTCGGACGAGATTGTCGGCCATACGAGAGAGGCGATTACCCTTCCTCCCAATGAACCTCTTCCAGTTTTTAATCGGATTAAACCCAGTGTCCCTCCTGAATGGTATTTGCCCTATGAGGATAACAGTCGCGGCGTTCCGCCCATGGCCGATATCGGTTCCGGGTATAGGCACCATGTGACCGGGCTGATGCATGATGCGAAGGGATTTCCTGATTTCAGTCCTGAAGTAACAGGCGGTTTTCTAAAGCGGCAGTATCGCAAGCTGGCAAATGGTGCGGATGAAATTCAGATGACGAAACAATTTATGATGGATGACGCTGAAATCGCCATTATCACCTATGGTTGTGTTTCCCGTTCCGCGATTCGTGCGGTGAAAATGGCCCGGGAGCAGGGTATTAAAGCGGGTTTTTTACAACTCGTGACCCTGTGGCCCTTTCCCAAGCGAGCTGTTGATGCCGTATGTCGTAAATGCAGGGCTGTGCTTGTCCCTGAGATGAATATGGGACAGATGGTGCGTGAGGTTCGGGCGGTGAACCAGAAGGCTACGCTGAAGCAGTTGAATCGATTTGACGGGAAATTAATCACCCCGGAAATACTGTTTAGAAAATTGATGAGTTTATAACCATCGTTACGGTTGGAGTTGAGAATGGTTGATCATGCATCACAAGTACGAAATGGTTTTCTGCGCCACGACATGAATTTCCCCCATGTCTGGTGCCCAGGATGTGGTCTCGGCATTGTTCTGGGGTCTCTCATTCGCGCCACGTCCAGTCTGAACATTCCGCAGGATGATCTGGTTCTGGCCTCAGGTATCGGCTGTACGGGACGGATGCCGGCCTATGTTGATTTCAACACCCTGCATACGACCCACGGCCGGGCCCTGACCTTTGCAACCGGTATAAAACTGGCTAATCCGAATCTGACCGTTATGACGGTGATGGGCGATGGCGATGCCACTGCCATTGGCGGCAATCATTTCATCCATGCGGCTCGCCGGAACCTCAATATCACCGCTATTATCGTCAATAATATGATCTATGGTATGACGGGCGGCCAATATTCACCAACGACCCCCTATGGTTCGATGGCAACAACAGCTCCCTATGGTCATATCGAACATGCTTTTTCCATTGCTGAATTAGCCATTACCGCTGGAGCGTCCTATGTCGCCCGGGGAACGGTGCATCATGTGCCGCAGCTTGATGGTCTGATCAAGGCTGGAATTGAAAAGAAGGGGTTTTCGGTAATAGAAATCATGTCCAATTGTCATACCTATTATGGCCGTCAGAACGGGCTGAGTGATCCCGTGGAATATCAGAAATATTTCAAGAATAATGCGGTGACCGCGAAAAAAGCGGCTGAAATGACGGCTGAAGAGATGGAGGGTAAATTTTCCATCGGAGTTCTCGCTGATATCGACAAGCCGCCGTATATGGAGGAGTATCAGTATATACGGGACAAGGCGTGTAAGAAAAGGGCTGAGAAGGGTGAAAAGAAGGGCGGTGATTGCGCTGAGGAACGGCGTGATGAAATGTAGTTTTCGGGAATTTTAACGGCAGTACGATATGCAAGTCAACGAGTGAATCTGTGATGAAAAACGATCGATATGAAATGCGCTTTTGCGGCTCAGGCGGACAGGGTGTTATTACCGCTGCTGTTATTTTTGCCGAGGCAGCAGGTGTTTTCGGTGATTATTATGTCTGCCAGACCCAGAGCTATGGCCCTCAATCCCGGGGCGGCAGTTCAAAGGCCGAGGTTATTATTTCAACCAAGGAAATTGATTATCCGCAGGTGGTTAGTATGGACTGTTTTCTGGCGATGAACCAGACAGCACTGGATTCATTCTTTTCAAATTTTAATCCAAAGGGTCTACTCATTGTCGACTCGACCTATGTTGACCAGGTTCCGACAACGGGCGCCATATCCCTGCCGTTTACGGAAAAGGCACGGGAGCTCGGCAAGGAAATTGTGGCCAACATTGTTGCCCTTGGCGCCGTCGGGTATCTGACGGGTAAGGTCTCGGTCGAGAATCTTGAAAAGGCAGTGGATGCCCGTGTCCCTGAAAAATTCAGGGACTTGAACAGGGAGGCGCTGCATGCCGGTATTGAACTTGCTAAAAATGTCAATATGGAGAATTTAAGTCGTTCGCCCACATTGGATGATATCTATGGTCATACGGATTAATCCCATGCTCCCAATTGTATTGGACATGAAAAAAGCCAAACCCTGTCGGGTTTGGCTTTTTTCATGTCGTCCTGTTGACCATCTTCTCATTCGTCATCGTCCCATTGCGGCACTAAGGTGACGGGTTTGCCGCTCCCGAGCTTTACAGTATCCAGGAGATTGAGTTTGTTATGGACGATGATCTGCTGGAGGGTATGGATATATTTCTCGCCTCGCTCTGAATACCGATTTAACCCCTGGGCCAGATAAAAACCGTTTAAGGGTTTATCCTCTGCCCGCAGCTGGGCACGGAGTATCCGAAATTTTTCATACGCCTTGTTCGTATTTAAATTTTTAGCAAAGGAGAACGTTGAATCCAGTGGTGTTTCATAGTCAGCAATCCGGTAATCACCCAGCTGCCCCCGTTGCTCAGCAGGAGTTATGCCGCTGCCCCAGCGCCATTGTCCGTATAGGGAGTTGCCCTCCATGGCGAAACGGGAAGTCGCATACGCGCTTTCGTAAGCCGCCTGGCCCAAGGCCATGGATATGGGAATTTCGTCTACACGTTCCAGGAGTTTGTTGAAGAATATGTCGTTGAACTGGTTTGATTTTTTAACTGATGGAACACGATAGGTCTTGGCCAATTGCTGCAGCCATTGGGCATCCTTGATGCTCATGATCTGACCTGCAAGGGCTTGATCCTTTAAAACCAGAATTCGTTCCCGGTCATTGGTGATAATTTCATTAACGCGCAGGATGAGGGGAAGCATGGTCCGAAAGAACAGGTCTTTTTTGAACGATACCGATTCATTGTCTGCCCAGTGGCTGATAATATTGCCCAGATAAATTCGCGGGACATCCACCCGTCCTTCCCTGAGATTCGTCATGGTAAAACCGGTGGTCTCGTAATAATCCCAAACGGCTTTAGCAGACGAAACGTGAAGAACTTGAGGCTTGGATTGGTATTTTGCATGGACTTTTGCCATGGTGGCGATCAAAGGAATAGGCTCCCCCATCTGTTGATGGGTTCTGTTTTGAACCGTCACGTAGATTGTGACAGTTGTGATGCCGATTCCGACTGATAACCCCAGCCATTGGAGGATGTATGATGTTCTTGTTTTGAGCATATTCATTATATACCACGTATTTCATGGTTGGACAATTTCATACCTGTCTCTGTTATGAATGGATCATGCGCTGAACAAACCGCTTGCAGTTGCATGGAATATCAGGCATAGAATGGGATACCCTTAATTCTAATATAGTTATGATGCGAATCCGAATACCCTTTTTATTATATAGTTATGTTGTCACCGAGATACTTGCGCCTTTTTTTGCAAGCGTGCTCATCATCAATAGTGTTTTCTTTCTGGCGAAGTTAATCCCCTTTCTCAATGTTGTGTTTGAGCTTGGGGTCGGGCTGCGTGATTTTGTCAGGTTGTTTTCTTATTTTTTCCCCAATATGCTTTTGTATTCCCTGCCAATGGCATCCATGATGGGGGTGATCATCGCCTTCACCCGTCTGGCTAATGACAGTGAAGTTCTGGCATTGAAAGCCTGTGGTGTTAGTAATGCCCGCCTCTTTGTGCCTGTTGTTGCGGTGGCTCTTTCCACCGCCCTCCTGACGGGTTATGTGGCCGTACAGTTGATTCCAGCTGGAGAACAGTCCCTCAAAAAAATCATGTTTCAACTTGTCAGAGACAAGGTTGGCAAAACCATGAGTGAACATAAGTTCTCAGATAATCTGGGTTCATTTGTGGCGTATGTTGAAGATGTGGATAAGGAAAGCGGCGTATGGTCCGGGGTGTATGTGGCCGATATGCGCTTTGCCGGGGTGCCGCTCATTACCATTGCTCAATCCGGACATCTTGTGGCCAATGAAGAGGCGTTGACCCTCTCTCTTGTATTTAATGAAGGGAGTCTTCATCGCGTCGATGATCTTGATAGTCAGACCATTACCTTTTCCCGTTATGAATTGGATATTCCTCTGTATTCATCTGATATGGGTCCAGACAGGAGACAAAATGCCGGCCGCAAGGGTATGACGATGCAGGAGCTCCAGGATAATGCCCTGCGGCTAGGTGTCACCTCTGAGGCTGGACGTGAGTTCTTGATCGAATTTCACAAGCGGCTGGTTCTGCCCGCCGGTTGCTTTATTCTGACCCTCCTTGGTCTGCCTTTGGGTTTAAGTGCCGGCAAGGGCAAAAGGGCGTTTGGCGTACCCCTCGGTTTAATGTTCTTTGTCCTGTATTATGTCTGTTTTTCCTATGCGAACGTCATGGCATCAAAACAGGTTCTGCCTGTCCTGTGGGCCATGTGGTTGCCTAATATTGTCTTTATGGCCTTGACCACTCGATTCCTGGTTCGATCGGCCCAGGATAAGCCGCTGTTCTGGCTGAACCGCCTCTTTGACCTTGCCTTCCGGTTCGTCTCCCTTTTTTCTAAACAGAAAAAGAATGGATAGACAGTTCTGGTTATCAGGACTGGTGCGTTTTCTGATTTATTTTTCCCATTGGATGGTCTTGGCCCACATCCCGGTGATTTTCCTGGCGAACGGGATTTCTGATCTCCAGATTGGGTTCTTGATCGGTCTCTTCTCTTTGTCATCCATGGTACTCATGATTCCCATGGGCATGTTTTCGGATATTTTTTCCCCCAAGAAAATATTGCTCATGGGAAGTGTCTCGCTGCTCTGCTATTACGTCGGGCTTGCCTTTTTTACGACCATTGCCATGCTTCTGCCAATGATGGTGCTCGGTGGTTTTGGTGCAGCCTCACTCATTGTTGTAAGTGAGGCTCTATTCTTAAAGCAGTATGGGCAGGAGAATCAGAATAGGCGGATCAGTTATTATCAGGGTTTTACCTATCTTGGTTTCGGCCTGGGCCCTCTCTGCGGCGGCATGATCCTCTCCGCCTATTCCGCTGTATATCTGTTTTCCTTGGCCTCGCTCTTTCTTATTATTTTATTCTCCTGTTGTCTCTGTCTTCAAGATACGTCGTCCATTCGTTTTTCATTGCGCCAGTATCACCTCGATTTCAAAGATAAAAGGCCCTTGTTATTAATGGTTGCTGTCGTCGTGATTGGCACGCATTTCGGTGTCGAGCAGACCTCAACGGCCCTGATTATGAAGGAAGATTTAGGGCTTAATTCCAAAGAGATTGGCCAGGTGTTCGGGTTGCTGGGAATCTGGATGGGTTTCTGTGTCCTCTTCCTTGCCCGGTTCAAAGAACAGTCCCGGGCATTCTTTCTCTTTCTGCTGATTGGCATGCTCATTTCAGGCTTGTTTCAAACACTTACGGCGTGGACCGCGAGCTATTGGTCTTTTACCCTCGTCCGTATCCTGCACACCTTCGGGGATTGTCTGGCCTTGCTGGAGTTGAGTGTGCTGATAGCGCTTTTTTTCCCTCAAAAACGGCTTGGCGGCAGTTCAGGAATCTTGTATGGCATGAGAACGCTGGCAACGTTTATGGCCGCGATTTTGACCGGTGCCTTGAACTTTCATTTTGGTTATCGTCTGACCTTTGTTCTCAGTGGTGTGCTCATGATGGGTTTTTCAGGATGTTGTCTGCTGTGGATCGCCTCGCATCACCGGCTGAGAACGACTCTTGAGTGGTACTGAAAAAAATTACATTTTTTTCAAATTGCGCAGGTGATCTTCAAGGTGTTGCCAGGATATGACATCCCGTTGCAGGAGATAATGATTATGGGATTTGAATAGCATGGTGACTTCTCGCAACGAATTTTTAGAAAAATGAAACCGTGACCATTTGTCAATCGTGATTTGCCGAGCTTTTTCCAGGAGTTTGAGACTGCCCAGAGACAGTGGAATGATATGGTTCTGGTCCAGATTGTTGGCGAGACAGTTGCGGCAGACAATGCCGTTTTTTTCGGCCACAAAGGAGAAATTGAGCCCCGGTTGCAAATCTTTATTGCACAGCGTGCATGACGCGAGATGGAGATGAAAGCCGAGCATGGTCAGGAGGTGCAGTTGAAAGAGAATGAGGGAGGAGAGCGGGTTATGACGGGCAATCTGCGTGATCGTCCAGATGGCCAGATTGTATAAATTATCGTCCTGGTCGTTGTTTGTTGTCCAGTTGATTAATAATTCGCTGACGAGGCTTGCGCAGAGAAAACGTTCGTAATCTTTACGCAGGGTCGGGTAGGGATCCAGTAATTCTGCTTCTTCAATCCGGACCATTGCCGAATGTTTGTTGTCTGCAAAACGAATGTTCAGGCGGGTAAAGAGCTCAAGTTTGCCGACAAACCGAATTTTGGAGCGTTTAGCGCCTTTGGCGATGGCGGTTATTTTTCCGAAATCAGCCGTGAGAAAAGTAATTATTTTGTCAGACTCACCATAGTCAAAGACCTTTAAAACAATACTCTCACATTCATAGACAGCCATGCTCTTTAAAGTTTGTGGAGATCTGCAGGCAGAGTGAGAGCAAGGGGGGCGCCTTGGGATTCAGGCAGGGGGACTAGCTTACCATTGAGGGTGATGCGGATATTGTCAGCTTTTTCGACCTGCATGGAAATGGTTTTATCCGCTTTCCAGGTACTTTCTTCACCGGTTGAGAAAATGTATTTAGCCGGTTGTTCTTCATCCTGGCTGATGGATATTCGAGTTCGGGCCAGAAAAGCAATATGGAGATCAAGCGGCAGATTCTCATCGATCTCTTCGGGCAGAATTTCTTCGATAAATTCAACGTCCTCAACCAAAACAGGCTGGGTGCTAGCCATGGGTTGATTGTGTAATGGCACGGGTGGTTGACCGGCAGAACTCTCTACTGGCGATTGGGGTGAGGTGCCATGACTCAGCGGCAGCGGTTCCTTCTTCTGGACCAGAATGACCGAGGGGAGTTCTGCCAAAATAATATCTTCGGAATCTTCTTCCTTGGCAATCTTTCCAGCAGACTGGGGGGAAATGAGTGCCTGGGGTACAGGTTCAGCATCCGGATGGTGTTGTACAATGGAAACATGTTCCTGTGTTGTACTGATCGAGGGCGGAAGGGTCTGCATTTCCCTGACATTGCTTAAGGACAGTTCTTTTGAACTGGAGTCATTGGCATTGAAAAAGAAGTAGGCCAGTCCGAGGAAAAATAGAATGACCAGAAGAATAAGATAGAATTGCAGGGAGAGGTAGAAGGGTGATATCTGCGCCATTGATTCTTCTCGAAGCATTTCTGGAGAAGCATGCTCTATTTCAGTGGCCCATTCTTTCTGGAAACGGTTCAGCACATCATTTTGATTTAAGCCGAGATAATGTCCATATATTTTCACAAAACCTTTCGTGAAAACGGTTACAGGAAGTTGTTTCTTATTTCCTTCCTCCAGGGCCTTGAGCGCCGCAGCAGGAACTTTAGTTGCCTCGGCAATCTCCAGGATGGAAAGGTTCTTCTTTTGCCGTTCTCTCTGCAGA
Organism: Desulfurivibrionaceae bacterium; assembly: GCA_041562955.1. Taxonomy (GTDB): domain Bacteria; phylum Desulfobacterota; class Desulfobulbia; order Desulfobulbales; family SURF-16; genus JAJRUT01. Next base: position 10,394 of record JBFFNY010000010.1, read on the forward strand.
TAGTTCCCTAATGAAAGTGAAGGTTCGGTATCTTTGGGGGTGTTGTTAGGATCTGATTCTGTGGTCATGGGGTTCCTGATACTTTTTAAGGGTTCAGCTGTCTTGAGACGGCTGAAAGTATTTTTTCAAAAACTGGTACAGATATCCTTTTGACCAAAATCACAACTGATGGTCATGCCCCGAACAAGTATATCGATACGATAACCTATTTTCTTTAAAACTTCTTAAGACCCGGATAGTTATGACGTTGAGTCAGACCCGGGTTAGACTTGAATTCTTAAAGTTGTTCTTTTACGTATGAATGTTCTCTGAGTTGAATGACCCATTGGTCAAATTTTTCTTTTAATTCCTTTTCCCGTAATATAGCGATGATGTCATCGCGGACTAATTCGAGTGGTGCCTGGGTAATCGTATTTCCTGACTTGGAGGATAAAATTTTGAAAAATTGATACCCTGAAGCGGTTTCAATGATGGAGCTGATTTCACCGGGATGGAGCCCTTCGATGCCCGCTCTCATTTCATGGGAAAGTTCATTCTTTTTGAATACGCCGATATCACCACCGTCACTGGCCGAAGGTAATTCTGAATAGTTTCTGGCAATGTCCTGAAAATTTTCACCCGCCATGACCATGCCGCGCAGTTGTTTCGCCCTGCGCATGGCATCCGTTTTCGCATCTCCATCATCTTGGTTGGCGGCCAGGCAGCCGATTTGCAGGATGTGTATGCCGTCTTCGGTTGATTCATGGCCGTAATCCTGCAAATAATACAATTCTATCTGGGCATCACTGATAACAATTTTGGAGTGTATTTCCCGGTTTAACAGGCGTTGTCTTGTGATCTGACTTTTCAGATTACTCTTGTACATCTCAGGGGTTAAACCGGCTTGCTTAAGCTTCTCGGTGAAATCGGCCTCTGTAACCTGATTCTGCTCAAGAATCTGAAAATACTGCATTTCAATTTCTTCGTCTGAGACATGAATCCCGCGTTGTTCTGCACGCTGCTCGATAAGCAGTTTGTCAATCATGCTTGTTAAAATCTGCTGGCGGAGCTGGGCCATGGCTTCAGCCCGCTGTTCAATCGGTGCCTGTTCGCGAATTTTTTCAAGGTGCATCGCCCCTTCAGCCTCGAGTTCGGACAGGGTAATGAGATCATCGTTCACCACAGCAACAACACGGTCAATAATTTCAGCTGAAGCAGAAGTCGGTACGAAAAAGAGTAAACAGAGGAAGATTTGCAGGAGTTTGATCATAGTATAAACTTTAAAAAGGGTGAAAGACTCAATTAGTACGTTATGATAAGTGTTTACATGTATCTATAGCATTGCGTTACAGGTGTCGCAATAGATTTTTAGCACCAGTAAATATAGCATTGGAATCCTTGGTTGAAGTGGTGACAATAAGCCTGTTATCCGGGGTGAACCGGATGGTCCCTTTTGAGCTTTTAACGAGTATAAGTATCTGTTCAGGCGTCACTTTCGTGTCGTCCATAAAGCTGAAGGCCAGAGAGCCCGGTCCCTGATCAAGTCTGCTGATATGAAAAGGGCGCATCAGGATCTTCAACTCGATGATGTGCAGGAGATTCTCAACTTCATCCGGAATGGTGCCGTAACGGTCACGAAGTTCTAAGCGTTGCTCCTCGAGACTGGAGAATTCAGTTATTGCCGATATCTTTCGATAGGCCACATAGCGCTGATCCGGACTGAATATATATGAGGCCGGGATATAGGCGGAGAGTTGCAAATTTATTTCCGGATCATAATCAAGGGCGAGTGGTTCGGCTCCGTCTTCACCTTGCCGTTTGAGATCCTCAACCGTGCGCTGGAGCAGATCAAGGTACAGGTCATAGCCCACGGCGGCAATATTGCCGCTTTGAGATTCACCTAAGATATTGCCGCCACCACGAATCTGCAGGTCACTCATGGCCAGTTTAAAACCACCGCCCAGTTCATTATAATCCATGAGGGCACGCAACCGTTGTTTCGCGTCTTTTGACAACCCGTCAAGGGTGGGCACTAGGAGATAGGCATAGGCCTGTCTTGAGGAACGGCCGACACGCCCGCGTAATTGATAAATTCCTGCCAGGCCGAGACGGTCAGCGCGGGTGATAATGATCGTATTGGCGTTAGGAATATCCAAACCGGATTCAATGATGGTGGTGCAGACGAGGATATCGATTTTATGATTTACAAAATCCACCATTTTCTCTTCTAGGATCTTCACCGCCATCTGACCGTGGCCGACCCCGATTCTCGCCTCAGGAACCAGTTTCTGAATGCGGGACGCCACCTCATTGATGGTCCGCACCCGATTGTGGACGATAAAGACCTGGCCTCCCCGTTGCATCTCCTTGGTGATCGCCTCCTTCATCACCAGATCATCCTGTTTTGCGACAAATGTCTTCACCGTGCGCCGGTGTTGCGGAGGTGAGTTGATCACGGATAAGTCACGGACCCCAAGGAGTGACATCTGCAGGGTGCGCGGGATCGGCGTCGCCGTGAGGGTCAGGACATCGATGTTTTGTTTGAGCCTTTTCAGTTTTTCCTTATGGGTCACGCCAAAACGGTGTTCCTCATCAATGATCAGAAAACCGAGTTTTGCAAAGGTGACATCTTTTGATAAGAGGCGGTGTGTGCCGATAAGGATGTCTATTTTACCGGTCCCGGTATCAGCGATGATCTCTTTCTGTTCCTTTGGTGTCCGGAACCGGTTCAACGACTCAACCCGTATGGGGAACCCCTCAAGCCGTTCACGGAATGAATCGGCATGCTGTTCGGCAAGGACTGTGGTTGGCACCAGGATCGCCACCTGATACCCATCCTCTACGACCTTGAATGCGGCCCTGATGGCGACTTCTGTCTTGCCATAGCCGACATCACCGCAGACGAGGCGGTCCATGGTGCGTTCCGAGGTGAGATCGTCGATACAGTCATTGATGGCGTTCAGCTGCCCTTCGGTTTCATCATAGGGAAAGGATTCTTCAAGTTCGTGAAATAATCGTCCGGGCGGGGTAAATTGATGGCCAACTGCAATTTTACGTTTGGCGTAGAGCTTGAGCAGATACTGGGCAACCTTCCATACGGCCTCCTGAACCTTTGACTTGGTCTTGGCCCAGGATTTTCCGCCGAGGGAGTCAACCTTTGGTTTTTTATCCGATAACCCCTTGTATTTGCTCACCGTATTTATACGGTCAATCGGAACATAGAGTTTGTCATCATCCTTAAAATTGATTTGCAGAAAATCATTGGTGATCGGGCCAAGCTTCATATTGGCGATGCCCTGATAAATACCGATACCGTGCGTCGTATGCACCACGAGTTCACCAATCTCAAGTTGCTCAAAACTTACGGCATCTCCGGCATTTGGATGTTTTTTGGTCTGTTTGCTGCCAATCCGTTTCTCGCCGAAGAGTTCACTTTCAGAAAAGACATGGAGTTGCTCCTCTTCAAGGCTGAATCCTGTGCTTAATGCGCCGACGGTCAGGCCGATGATCTCCGGCTGCAACTGTGCAAACTGCAATGGTGGTTCATGGATGCCAACCCGCATGCCGTGTTGAGTGAGCAGTTCATGAAGCTGACGGAGATGTTTTTCGGACCGGCAACTGATGCAGACACGGTCTCCCTGGTCAAAAAGGGTCTGGAGGTGACGGGTCAACGGACCAAATAATCCCTCCTGTTTCCGGTGCAGATCCAGTTCCTGCTTGAATAAGATATGATTGCCGCTCTTGATGTGCAGGGACTGGGACTGCGGAGCGGCAAAATCATGACAATGCAGCTGTCTGTGTTGGCCAAGAAGTTGCTGTAACTCGTCCTCGTTCAGGAAGAGCTGAGACGGTGGCAGGGCCGGGGTCGAGGTCTGTCGGGCCTGCTGATAGTTCGCCTCAATGCGTTCCCAGGTCAGCTGCACGGTTTGCGTCTGGCTGAGGGTGTCTGCGGATATGATGAGGCTGTCCTTGCCTATGGCAGCGAAGAACGTTGCCATTTCAGGATAAAATAAAGAGCTGAAGGACTCAATTCCGGGAAAACGAATTCTTGACCCCATGAACTCCTGTAATTTCCGTCGCTCTTTCTCGTCCCATCCGAGATCGGAGCCGAGTGAGGCCAGG
>JBFFNY010000011.1:0-14198 GCA_041562955.1 Desulfurivibrionaceae bacterium
AAAAAAACGGGGTTGATAGGTTAAGGTGAAAACCTCAGAAATCTGTAACGCCTTGGCATCTTCGAGACATTGCTCCACCAGGAGCCTGCCGATCCCCTGATTGTGAAAATCAGCCACTACAGCAAGGGATCGAATTTCAGCTAAATCTTCCCAACAGATATGCAGGGCGCAGGCCCCTCTCAGCGCTCCGTCAGGCTGTGTCGCCACCTGAAAATCACGCAGATTATCGTACAAGGAACTCAATGAGCGACCAAGGAGTTCTCCCTGTTGCGCATAACCGCTTAAAAGCCCATAGACGTCCTTGACATCAGCCATACGGGCCTTGCGTATCAGTATAGACATCTCTAACGCCCCCCAGTTGCCGGAAGCAACGTTATAAAAGCCTGAACCTGCATATCATCCTCAAACTCATCCACCTTGGTATTCGCCTCTGTGAGATTTTCAAAGCGGCCGATAAAGACTCGGTAGCGAGTTTCTCCATCATCAGGGGGGAGTACAAAACTCTCCTCACCCTTGGCCTGCCAACTCAAAACATCCTGCTCCGCCTCTTCCGAGCTGTCATAGCTGGCCACCTGCAGAGAAAACACCGATGGCTCTTCGTCCTCAGCAGCATGAACCTGCTTTTTCCCCATCCCCTCAAGGGGCGGCTGCAGCGAGGATCTGGTCCCACCACCCGTCGTCTGCCCCCTCCGCCATAAATCTGAGGCAAAACGATTTAACACCTGAGCCGTATCCGATGCGCCTGAAGGGAGAAGCACGGTTTGACCGGCCCAAACCCCGAGCAGAAACATCCACAAAAAAACACAGAAAACAATGGTTGCAAGCCCAAATAGACCGCCAAGACCAAGCTCAAAGCAGACCGCAAACTTTTTTTTGCTCCGGTTGTTAGATTTTGCCATGGTTTTTCATTGGGGCAGCGGTAAAATAAACAAAAAAAGGTCCATCTCCTACATCGATTCCGGTGCAGAAACGCCAATGAGAGTCAACCCGTTGCGCAGCACCTTACTCAGACAAATCATGAGCCAGAGCCGTGCACGGGAGCGTTCCATATCCCCTGGATCCAGGACTCGGAATTCACTATAGAAACTATGGAACTGACCTGCAAGCTCTCGTAAATAAAAAACAATCCGGTGGGGAGCCAGATCATCAGCCGCAGCCTGAACAACTGCCGGAAACGCGCCGATGGTCTTCATGATTTTAAGTTCTTCAGGCAAGGTCAGGAGTAAAAAGTCCGCATCAGCAAAGGTCAGGGGCTCAACACCCTTTTCTGCCGCCTTGGCAAAAATGGTACATATTCTGGCATGGCCATATTGAACATAGAATACAGGATTTTCCTTGCCCTCTTCTTTCGCCACATCCAGATCAAACTCCAGCTGGCTATCCGCCTTGCGCATCAGAAAGAAAAAGCGCACCGCATCAACCCCTACTTCATCAATGAGTTCATCAACGGTGATGAACGTCGCCTTTCGGGTGGACATCTTCACCTGTTTGCCATCCCGCAGGAGGGTCACAAACTGATGCAGAACCACCGTGACCATTTCCGGATTATAACCCAGTGCCTCAACCCCAGCGAGAACATCCGGCACCGTGGCAATATGATCCGCACCAAACACATCCACCATCCAGTCATAGCCGCGCTTGAACTTCTCACGGTGATAACAGATATCAGGCAGGCGATAGGTCGGTTCACCTGTGGATTTGATGATCACCCGATCCTGATCCTGGCCAAACGCACTGGTCTTGAACCAGGTGGCATCATCCTGCTCATACACCAACCCCTTCTCACGCAGGATGGAGACAACATCGTCGATATGCCCTTCATCATACAGGGTGTGTTCGTTATAATAATGATCAAAACGAATGGACATGCGCTGCAGCGTGTGTTCAATATCGTTGAAAATCGCCTTTTCAGCGACCTCTTTGAAGAGCATCACATCCTCTTCGTCCTTCATCCCGTCGCCCTTTTCGTCGATAATGGACTGGGCAATATCAGTGATGTAATCCCCCTGATACCCATCTTCAGGGAACGGGGCATCAATGCCAAGAAGTTCTAGATACCGCGCCCTGGTCGACGCCCCGAGTACCCGCATCTGCCGGCCGGCATCATTGTAATAATATTCGCGCTCGACATCATACCCCACAGACTCAAGCAGACGGGCAATGGCATCACCGAGAACCGCCTGCCGGCCATGGCCAATGGAAAGAGGACCGGTGGGATTGGCACTGACGAATTCAACCAGCACCCTTTTACCATTCTTTTCTGTGGCAAAACCGAAGGATCCATCTTCAGCCATGGTGACCGACAGGACCTGGGACCAGACACCCGGCTGCAGGAAGAAATTAATGAAACCGGGGCCGGCAATCTCTACTTTCTCAACCAGGTCAGTGTTCTCCCGGAGAAGCGAGACAAACTGTTCCGCCACCTGACGGGGATTGACCTTCTTGCCTGTTGCCTTTTTTTCTTTTCCGGCAATAACCATGGCCGCATTACAGGCATAATCCCCCTGCCCTTCATGCCGTGGCTCTTCCAGGGCGTAGCATCCAGCTGCCGCATTTGACCAGAATCCCTGATCCACACCCTTGCTAAAGCAGACATCAACCCATTCTTGTAACTGTGATTTAATCATTTTTTATTTTTCAACAATAAGAACGCGGGATTAAATTCCCAAGCGTACATAGTATTTCATAATTAATAGTATGGGCAAGATCAGCTATCTCAGTGGCAGATATTTCATTTTCACCCTGCCGCCCTAAAACGACAACCTCATCACCGCATTCAACCGAGCCGATGTCCGTTACATCAACCACGGTCATATTCATACAAACTCGACCGATAACCCGCGCAAACTGCCCGCCGACCAGCACCTGACCGCGGCCGGAGAGGGCGCGGGAGAAACCATCCGCATACCCGATTGCAATCACGGCAAGTTTGCTGTCCCGACTGGTCTGCTGGCTCAAACCGTAACTGATCCCGGTACCGGCCGGAACCTGTTTTACCTGAAGCACGGTACTGCACACGGTCATAACCGGCTCAAGAACGGTTTGGCTGAAACCAGGATCACTGGATGGAGAATAACCATACAGCGCCAATCCGCCTCGAGCCATACCATGGGAGACGAGACCGGTCAGGATCGCGGCAGAGTTCGCCATATGGGCCAGGGGGGTGATTCCCAAGGCGTGAATCTGTTGAACCGTTTCCGTAAAGAGATCGGCCTGCTCATTACTTAATTCACGATCCTCATCGGCCACCGGAAAATGGGACATGACACCGGCAATAACAAGGGATGATCCATCAATATCACGGCAAACCTGGACAATTTCCCGGGGAGAGAAACCCAAACGCCCCATGCCGCAATCAATTTTCAGATGAATCGGCAGCGCAGCGGACACCCCATCCTGCAGTTCCGCCAGCTGTTTATGATCACAGACCACCGGTTCAAGTTGATACTGGATCAATATTTCAGGTGATACGCCGCATCCGCCGAGGAGAACCACAATCCTTCCTGTAATTCCTGCCTTGCGCAGACGTAAACCCTCGCGTGCCGTCCCAACCCCGAAGCAATCCGCCCCGACATCTTGCAGTGCCCCTGCCACTTCAACCATGCCGTGCCCATACCCATCCGCCTTCACCACGGCCATCAACCGGCAATCAGCACCGATCAAGGCCTGTATGGTCTGGTAGTTTCGACATAATGCCTGAAGATCAACACGAACACTATTCATGGCTAAAAAAACCTCTCTTGAGGGGTGCATATCGACCCTCAAGTAGCTGCGCCTTACCACAATTCAAAAGACTATCTCGAACCCCTTGACGAGGATTTCAAGACCCACCACCCTTTCCAGGAAATTCGGCTGGCAAACAAGAGACCGCAGGCCACAGACAAGGAAAACAACCCGGACCATTCTTCACCCGCAGGACACATACGCAATAATCTGCCGATTATAATCATTGCGCCTATAATTAGCCATGTTCTTAATGCAAAGATATGCAGAAAAAAGGCTTTATTTTCATATGTTTTAATCCGCTCCACATTTTTCCGACAAACCTTGTCTAAAATAAAAAAAGATTTAGCCAGACCGACCAGAACGGTCAACGCTATAATCCACCAGGCATAATCGGCGGAACCCGCAATAATGACTCCACGATACAATAATTTCACCCCTGCCAGGGTCCAGATCAAGGCAGCGCAAAATTGCAGTATGGGGGGGGAAAGTTTAAACACGATTCACATCACAAAAAGGAAAAAAACAACAGCAAAAAAATATGGCCTGCCTCCTAAAATGGAGGCAGGCCATATTCATAATCCAGCAACCTGGAGCGTAACAAAACTTAAACTTCAGTTACGGCAAGGGCGCCTTCAGGACAAACTTCAACACAGGTCTCACAGCCAAGGCATTCATCCGCTTCAATAACAGAAGCCTTACCATCTACCATTTCGTAAACAGAAGCAGGACAAGCGTTTACACATTCTTCATCACCAACACACTTATCAAGATCGATATCAATTTGCCACATAGTAAAACCTCCAAAAATAATAAGAAAACAACAGACAATAGGCCTGTCAGAGATATAAAGACGAAGTAGTTCACAATACAGCTTACTTCTCAAACAGATCGAAATCGACTTAAAGCAAAGACATGATTTTGTCAACCTAAAACCCTTTCCTGTCCGGAAAGCCCCCCTCCGCCTCAACACACCCCAAACCGTGACAACACCTCAGAGGTCAGGGATCAGCCGAAGAACAACCGTAAAAAGAAAACAACAGACGTCTTCCTTATTGACCTCTTGACCATGATCCTTTATTTTCTCTGTACTTTTCATTCATAATCAAACTCAGCAAGGTTTTCCTCCATGAGCATACAACGTAAAATGCAGCGCGAAAATAAAGATAAAACACTCATAGCCTCAAAAAATGAAGAAGCCATGATTGGCGGAATTATTGAAGGCAGCCCTGATGCCGTCGGCGTTGTGGTGATCCGGATGGAATGCGGCTGCCGCAAGATGGCCGCGGTTGACATCAAGGGTGAGGCCGCATCCGGGGTCATCATGTACCGCGACAAAGCGGAGTCCATCTGCGACAAATGCAAGGAAGACAACGGCGCCTTTGAACGGGTCAGCGCCCAATTTATCCAGTGGGATAAAGACGATCTGGACGGCGAAACCAAGAAAACAATTTACGAGAAGGTATTGGGAACCGCCCCGGTGGTGCATTAACCGTCTCTGTCAGATGTGAGGAGTGCAACAACACTCCTCACCCCCCACCTTTCACCAAGCGGTACGCCTTCGCCTTGTTCACCAACGCCTCACCCCACTCCGGGGTCCCAACGGCATGCACATGGGTGTAGAGGGCCAGGACATTCTTGTAAACCAAACCATCCCCCCCCCCGGCAAAACCTCCGCCGCGCTCCATCGTCATGCCAAGATCAGCAGGTGAACCCGTCCAGTTTTCAACTTTGGAATATCGGAACTCGTGTCCCTTGATCTGGACCCCTTCGGCATAGAATGGGTTTTTCGCTGTAGCTGTCGCCACGGTGTAGCCATGGGCCTGGGGACGTTTCTGCAGGGTGAAGTCAACCGGGAATATGCCCACCAGGGGATACGCCTGACCCTCAAGGGTGATCTTCCGGCCCAGATAAATCAATCCACCGCACTCGGCATAGATGGGCAGCCCATCCTCGGCCGCCTGTTTAAGCGAATCCCGAAAGGTTGCGTTCTGGGCCAACAGCGCTGCACTGGTTTCAGGAAAGCCGCCGCCAATATACAACCCGTCAAGGTCCGCAGGCAGGGCTGGATCAAGTAATGAATTAACAGGGATGAGCTCGGCCCCGAGAGACTTCAAGGTCTGAAAATTTTCAGGATAATAAAACTGAAAGGCTGCGTCCTGAATAACGCCGATCCTCACCTGTGATTGCACAGGGGGGGGCTCATGGTGAGCGGGAAATCGCCCAGACAAATCCGCCATCAGTTCCTCAACCCGATCCAGGTCCAGATGATCCGCAACCCCCCGGGCGAGATCATCAACAGCCTCATCAGCCCCGTCGTACTCCTGAAAGGGGGTCACCCCGAGGTGGCGCATGGGAAAGATATCCTTCTTCAACCGTCGATATACGCCGACCACAGGAACCTTGGCATAGGTCTCAACGGCTTCTCGGACAATCTTTTCGTGGCGCATGCTGCCAATACGATTGAGAACCACCCCGACAATATTCACATCAGGGTCAAGGACCTTGCACCCCAGAACAAGGGCCGCAATAGTGCGGGTGGTCTTGGTACAGTCCACCACGAGGAGGACAGGCAAATCAAGAAGCTTAGCAAGCTCAGCTGTTGAGTAGCCGCCATGGGCATCCACACCGTCAAACAAGCCGCGGTTCCCTTCAACAATGACCATCTCAGCCGAGGAGGCCCTCCGCTGGTAGGAATCCAACAAGGCATCTTCTGTCATCAGAAATGGATCAAGGTTATAACAACCGTGTCCCGCTGCCAGAGCGAGCCACCCCGCATCAATATAATCGGGGCCTTTCTTAAAGGGCAGCACCCTCTTCCCACGCTTCGCGTAATAGGCACAGAGCCCTACGGCAACGACACTTTTACCAGATCCACCACCGAGTCCGGCAACAACGATTCCTTTCATAACATCTACCCATTCCATTCTTAGCAACACCTTCACTTCAATTTATAGATTATTTTTAACATGAAGATTCGAGATACGCACGGACTTCGAGACTGCGAGACAAGCTAACACTTCGATCATTCATGAGATTTTTTACGCTTGCCCCTCTTGCCACGCCCTGAGCCCCCACCGTTTTCAGTTTAACGCATTAAAGCTATCAGTTAAACAAGCTAAAACCTTATATTTATGGTAATAAAATAACCCCTTGAATTATTCAAAACGATGCTTACTGTAGGTCGAATTCAACATAAATATATCGGTGGAGTGATACCGTTTCTTTTTACAATTTGACAAAGAGGTTTCCCATGTCTGAACAACAACTTACCGAAAATCTGTCAGCCGTTATTGCCGAAATGGAAGCAAAAACAGAGGAATTCCCTAAATCCCTTATGGCTCACCATCACCTTGCCCTCGTGTACCGCAAGGCTGGCCGTCAAGAAGACGCCCTGCAGGAACTGCTCAAGTGCATTGAGATTGACGATGCCTCAGCCGAATCCTACATCAATCTCGGCGCCCTCTATTTTGAAATGGGAGAACTTGACAAATCACTGGAAGCCAATAAAAAAGCACTCATCCATTCCGTAAATCCCGCGCAGGCCCATTGCAATATCGGTCTCATCCACCAGCAACAGGGTAATAACGACAAGGCCATGGACGCCTACACCAAGGCCACCCTCCACGACCCACGACTGGCCTTTGCCTGGATCAACCTTGCCGCCTCAAAAATCGGCGCAGGCAAATATGACGAAGCCCTGGTCGCCGCAAAGAAAGGTGTTGAGATAGAGCCAGACTACCCCATGGCCCATAACAATCTTGCCGTCGCCCTGTATTACAACGACAAATTCCAGGAATCGGAAAAAGCCATGAAAAAGGCTGAGTCCCTCGGATATGCCGTAGAACCCATGTTCAAGCAGATTCTCGCTGAGAAATTGTAAACTGAAATTGACAGCGAGGGGTCTAACCACCCCAAAAGCCAAACAATCCAACAAGAAATTGAGTTATTGTTATGAGAAAAACTGCAGATAGAATTCGTCCCTGGTGCCCTTTTTGTGGACAGGATGTCGGCAGACCTGTGGAGCCGGTAAATCGGAAGATGGATGAATTCCTCATCGGCGAATGCCAATGCGGCGCCGTGTACACCTCTGACCCAACAGGTTTCAATGTCGGTTCTGCCATGGTGGAGTGTATGGTGGCCGCCTGTGACGACAACCCAGATCTGGCCTGGGATCTTGATCCGGACGAAGATTATATTTCTGACCGTATTGATCATTATAATGAAGTTGACCATTACGTCTACGAAAGCGGCACAACCGACGGGCGAATGATCCGTGGGGTCCTCTATTTTATCCGCCTCAACAAGGATGTTGCCTCACTTTCAAAAAACATCGACGGTCATAAAAAGCAACAGGCTGAAAAGATTAAAAACACCGCGATCTCCTCCTTCGTTGCCCCAGACATGGAACCATTGCCTGACCGCAAGGCCGCTAAGCAAAAGGTGAGTAAACAGGATGTAAACAAATGGGTTCGTGACGCCAATATTGATGCCCTTGTTGCAGCTGGCATGCAAAACACCAGAACGCTGCGTTTTATGCAGCGCCTCCTGTATGACCCAAGTCAAGTTGAACGATACCGCATCGCCTATATCATTGGCCAAGTATGCCGGCGTATCTCAACCAGAAAACCGGGCATGGTCAGCGATCTCCTGCACCGCATGTATGAATCCGCTACGGATTCTGCGGCAACCCATTGGGGTGTTTTCGAATCCGTAGGGTATGTCATTGCCCTCCGGGCTGATATTTTTGGCGCCTTTGCCCGCCACCTGCTCCTGCATCGCAATACCGAAACAAGCCGCGTCCATATACTATGGGCCCTAGGAACCATTGCTGAACAGAGCCCGGATGTTATCCGAGCAACGCCAATTTATGCTATCTTTGACATGATTTCCCATGCAGACCCGGAAACCCGTGGCCATGCCGCCCGTCTCTTTGGTCGTATCAATGCCATGGAAGTCCGGCGTGAAATCGAATCATTACAGGATGACGATGCTGAAGTGACGGTGTATGAAAAAGGGCTTCCGCGTAAAACCACTGTTGGCACTTTGGCAAAAGAGGCCTTATCCACCATGGGCACCATGGCTGAAAATCAAAAGGCGGCGCCCCTTACGTTAAGCAATGCAGCGCTATAGGCGTTTAGGCTTCTAAAATAGCAGTACAAAAAACCTACGCCAAGCATTTTAATAATTCACACAGAGTACGTTTACCTAATACCCTACAGACTAAACAGCTGAACAACCTACAATAATAGGAATAGATATGAGTCAACAACCATTACAAATGATCCCCACAAATCCAGGTGAAGCTGGTGAAGACCCATCAGCTCCAAAAAGCCAGGCACGTAAAGATTATGAGTCAGGCCTTGCCCATCTTGACAATAAAGAATACGGCATGGCGGCCAATGCCTTGCACAATGCCCTGGTGAGCTGGGAAGAGAGCGGCGACCAGAACGGTGTGGCCAATGCATCTGATAAAATGGGTGACCTTCTCACCGCAAAAGGCGATTATGACAAGGCCCTTGAATATTATGACCGAGCCTATGAAATTTGCAGTACTGACTTTGACCGCTACTCCCTCATCACACTTGAAAATAAAAAAGCCAATGTCTTTGCCAAACTTGGACGATTTCCAGAGGCTATTGAATTATACCTGAACCTCTTTGATGAATATTCCGGCAATCGTGATGCAGGAAACACCGTGGCAATTCTTGAAACCCTTGCTGATCTCTACATCAATAACGATCAGAATGACAAGGCTGCCGACTGCTATAGCCTCATGGCATCCATCCATCTCAGCTATAAACACCGGAAAGAATCAGAGGAATGTGAAGCAAAGGCGAAGGAATTATTAGGTTAAAGTTTAAAGGCATAAGGTGCAAAGGGCGTCATCATGAAGACGTTCACCCTGACCCTCGTTTCTGAATAAAAAAAAGCCCGATTCTCAAAAATGAGAATCGGGCTTTTTTTATAACTCAAACAACAAAGGCTCAAAAAAGAACTATTCAGAACTTTGATCCTTTTTATCTTCGTCTGTAATACGAGACGGAAGGGCATACATGGTGGTAGAACCGGAAGACCAGAACATCAGTTTCCCTTTCTTAACCAGGTCATTGGCAACATTTTTGATTGCACGAGGCTTTGTATCAGGATCACATTTATAGAAATCTTTGATATAAAGCGCTGGCTTAGGAGCTTTCGTTGCTTTCTCGATGATCGCATTTTCGAGCTCTTCTGTGGTTAATGGCATAGTAATGCTCCAAAAATAGAATTTTAAACAAATTCAAAAACGATGATGCGGGTAACCGGAATCCCAGTTACCCGCAACAATCCAGATCAATAGTCAGAAACTATTTTACGTGGCTAGTGAATTTGAAGTTTGTTGTCGTTCTCCAAGTATCATAAGCAAGACGATAATCATCGATGGACTTGATGGTAAAAGGAATACCAGTCTTCTCGAAGAACATCTCCCAACCGATACGCTCACACCACTCACCAATACGCTCGTACTGGTTTGCATCCTTGGCGTAAACTTCAACGATGTTCTTAATCGCATCAACAGTCTCTGGCCAACGAGGTGGGGTATTAGGAAGGAAAGGAATAACCATCTTGGAGAAAGTAGGATTACTTCTCGTGTTGGAAACCTTACCACCAACCAGGATAGCAATACCGTCACCATCAGGATCAGCAAGAGGCATAGCTGGACACATGGTGTAGCAGTTACCACAGAACATACAACGATCTGCGTTTACCTGTACTGACTTGATTTCTTCACCAGCAGCGTTGGTAGCCTTCGCAGGCTTAACAGCACCGAGTGGACAAGAAGCAATAGCCAGTGGAAGCTCACAGAGACCGGAGATGGCATCGTGATCAATCATAGGTGGCTTACGGTGAACACCGAGAATAGCGATATCGGAACAATGTACAGCACCACACATGTTCAAACAACAGGCCAAAGCAAGTTTCACTTTAGCAGGCAGTGTCATGGTTGTGAAGTAATCGAACAACTCGTCCATACAGGCCTTAACAACACCGGATGCATCCGTTGCAGGGGTATGACAGTGAATCCAACCCTGTGTATGAACACAGTTTGAAATACAGGCGCCAGTACCACCAACAGGGAACTTGTTTCCACGGCTAGCAAGATCATCAAGAAGAGGCTGAACCTTATCTTTAGAATCAAGCATGTACTCAAGGTTGTTACGAGTGGTGAAACGCATGCAACCATCAGCATGGGCATCGGCAATATCACACATCTCACGAATAAGCTCGATGGAGATCAGACGGGCAGCACCAACACGAACGGTGTAACACTCAGCGCCGGACTCAGAAACATGAACCATTACGCCAGGCTGAATCATCTCGTGGTACAACCACTTACCTTTGTTATCTTTGATAACTTGGGGGTAGAATTGCTCAAAATGTGGAGGACCAATATCTGTAATGCGGTCTTCCATGGGTTTGTCTGGATTATAAGCCATAATAAACCTCCTCTATATTATATAGAATGAATTTTATCTAATTTTTGCGAATACAGTAAGCTCTGAAGCTTATTGTGCGTGCTTCGCACGGAATTCGCGAACGTCACGATCAAAACCACCAGGAACTTCTTCAGAAGTCCAGAATACATATGGATTCTCACGAGGAATCTTAACATGCTGTGGAATTGGATCAAGACCAAGAACCTTGATAAAGGTAGGCAGACCAACACGTTGAATCGTCTCACCAACACGCTCACGGTTCTTACCAACTTCCATCCACCAGTCCCAGATAGACTCGATCACTTCGATAATTTCTTCATAGTCATTATCAGGATTAATCTCGATGAAAGGAATAGTCAACGTAGCCATTTGCGCGCCATCAAGAATAGGAGCCTTAGCACCACAAAGGATGGAAGCACCTTTCACAAGACCTGGGCGACAAGCCTTAGGCATCATGTTGAGGCAATGCATACAACGGGTACAGTTCTTGTTGTCGATCTGCAGCTCGTCGCCTTTCATACGCATACAACCGGTAGGGCAGAGGGCAAGAACGTCTTTTTCCATATCAAAAGCAGTAGCGTCAGTCTTAGCTCCACCGTTTGGCTTATTCTCGCCAGAGATGTACTTTGCAACTTCTGCCTGGTTGATACGGATATCATCTCTCCAAGTTCCAATGACGGAGAAGTCAGAACGAGCGATAGAAGCTACACAGTCGTTTGGACAACCAGACATCTTGAATTTGAACTTGTAAGGGAATGCAGGACGATGAATCTCGTCTTGATAATGCATGGTCAAGTGATGACAGAGAGAAGCGGTGTCATAACATGAATACTCACAACGGGCTGTACCAAGACAACAGGCAGGAGTACGAAGGTTTGAGCCGGAACCACCGAGATCTTGATTCAGATCATGGGTGAGGTCATAGAACAGAGGCTCAAGATTTGCAGTAGTTGTACCAAGAAGAACCAGGTCACCGGTTGAACCATGCATATTGGTCATACCTGAACCGTATTTCTCCCAAAGGTCACAAATAGCGCGAAGTTTTGCGGAATTGTAAAACTTACTGGAAGGCTGATTCAGACGTACGGTATGAAAGTGAGCAACTCCAGGGAATTCCTTTGGCTTATCTGAATAACGGCCTACAATACCACCACCGTATCCAAATACACCTACAATACCACCGTGCTTCCAGTGGGTAATCTTGTCAACAAATGACAGCTCAAGTTGACCCAAAATGTCCCAACACTCTGGACTCTGCTCAGCTTGACGCTTGATGTCTGTTACAAACGACGGCCAAGGTCCGCTCTCGAGCTCGTCCAATAAGGGCGTATCATGCTTTGGCATTTTCTCGTCTCCTCCTAAGGATCTTAATTAATGTTTAAGCTTTTATACCTCTAAGTCACTCTGGAGCTAAAGAAATTGCCAACAATGGCGCATTCACACGGCTCCAAAATGAGAAAAAACAATTCTGAATAGGAATTCAGTTTGGTGAACTTAGCTCCCAGCATATTTTTTGTCAACCAAAATGTTACACTAAAAACAGTTGATTTTCAGTGATGGAAGGCGGGAGAATATTACCCCTTATCCTTGCAATATGTATCACTTTCGTATCTATTCAAATGATCATTACTTTTCCGCATTTTTAAAAAAAATATCTCCAGAAATAACACCATGGGACGACCTAAAAAAAACCGCATCTGCCAGACCACCCATTGCCAAAGTGGCTTCAAACCCACAGGCACCCCGCTGCCCGAATTGTTACAAATCGATTTTCTTGAGGAAGAACTCGAGGCAATCCGCCTTTGTGACCTTGCAGGGCTTACCCAGGAACAGGCAGGGCAGGAAATGGGAGTCTCCAGAGGGACGGTGCAACGGATCTTAACCAGCGCCCGCAAAAAAATAGCCTCTGCGCTTGTAAACGGAGAGGCCTTGATTTTCAAATAGATAAAAGGTGGCAAGGTTCAAGGGTTGCCCCCCTTCAACTTGAACCTTTTACCTTGAGCCTTGACCCTCTTTAATGATGGCAATTTCCACCGCCCTTACACGCCTGCTCACTGTTCATTGTGGGCAGCTTCCCTTCGGTATAGGCCCTTGCCACATCACTGACAAGGCCATACTCATCCTTTGAGGCAAAGTAGACGGTCATGCCAATCTCATCACACATGGCAAGAGGTCTTCCCCCCATACCACCGACAATCATCTTCTTTACCCCTGCCTCGGCCAGCGCCTTTACCGGAACCATACAACCACCCGCATCATGGGCCACATTCTCATGGGTGGAAACGCCGATAATCTTATTATCCTCCACCTCAAGCAGGGTGAAGAGATCGGAATGACCAAAATGGTCTGAGCGCCCAGCTTCTATTCCACCGGGATGATTCGAGGGTACGGCAATTTTATACGGCGCCATCATGTTCACCTTTTTTAAATTTTATGTTTCGAACTGCATACGCTTCCATTTCCCCACAACACACCACTCAGACCGCCTCTTCCGGCGCCGGCCCAAACACAACATCCGTCACCTTCACATACCACGCCGCAGACTGCACCTGTATTATATAGGATAGGGCAATCACCAGCGCCGCATTCGCCCCCGCCTCACCAAAGGCGTTAATGGCAATGGCCAGGGCAATGGACAGATTGCGCATCACCGTGCCATAGACAAGGGCAATGGCATCTCCACGGTTGAAAAACAAACGGCCAAGCACGGTGCTCAGCATATAATTGAGCGCATAAATAATGAGTAACGGGATAAAGATGGAGCCAAGAATTGCGGGATCCGCCATAATCGTTTTCGCCTTCAAGGCCATGGCCACAAAGACAATCCCCAAGACGCCAATGGTGGACAGGGCGGGAAAACGCGGGGCTATGGACTTTTTAAATTCCGCCATGGAATATTTCCGCAGCAGGGCTGTACGGGTCAGAAAGCCCAGCACCATGGGAATGAAGACGATATAGACGATCTGCTTGACCACCTGCACCATATTTACATCCACA
>JBFFNY010000012.1:0-13721 GCA_041562955.1 Desulfurivibrionaceae bacterium
CCTTATGACCTCCGGACATCCGGGCCAGAATGGCTTCTGCCGGCTGTTTTTCCACCTCAGGGCGGACCCGTAACCGGGCCTGCAGGAGGGCCATAATTTCCTTCACACTTATAGCATTTTCTTCTGCAACCACAACCTTTATCTCGTCGGACAGGTCGTAGGCGGCGGAAACCTCAAGGTAGGCCGGGCCGAGATGTGGAATTTCCTGTAGCACCTGAAATATAGTGTCGGGATAGAGGGTGGTGCCTTTGACCTTGAGGCGCTGGGCCAACCGTCCTTCAATGGGGCCGATACGCGGGCTGGTCCAGCCGCAGTCACAGGGGGAGGTGTGCATCCGGGTGATGTCGCCGGTCCTGAAACGCACGAGGGGAAAACCTTCCACGCCAAGGGGTGTGACGACAAGCTCGCCCGCTTCACCCTGGGGAACGAGTTGGCCCTCCTCGTCGACAATTTCAGCAATCATGAGCTCAGGGTGGATATGCCCCCCTCGTTGTGCGCAACATTCACTGATGCCGGTTTCAAGTTCGGTGGCGCCGTAGGACGCATGGATGGGGGTCTGCCAGATCTGCTGGAGGTCGCGCCCGAGTGGGGTCAGCTCAAAATTTCCGCGGCGGATGGGTTCGCCGATGGTGATAAGTGACTCGATGGATGATGTCGCCGGGTTGTGTCCCTGCTCCTGGATCCACTGGCCGATCTGCAGGAGAAAGGAGGGGACGCCGATGATCCCCTTGGGTTTGAGCTGTTCAATGCATTCCCATTGCCGGGCCGGTTGCCCCGGGCCGGAGCGCACCGCTGTGGCGCCCAGGGTGACAAGGCCGCTGTAATAGGCCAGCCCGGCGATGAAGCAGCGGTCGAGGGTCACGCCGACGATATAGACATCACCGGGCCGGACCCCGGCGCCGTAAAAGGCCATGGCCTCATTATAGGCCAGCCGGTCAAGATCATGTTGGGTGTAGGGGATGCGGACCGGAGTCCCGGTGGTGCCGGAGGTGAGGGAGAGGTCGCGGATCTGCGCGTCACGTACCGCCTGAAACCGGTGGCTGTTGCCATTGAGGTCAGTACGGGAGGTGAGGGGCAGGTCTCCCAGGTTTGCCAGGTTGATCTCCTCCGGCCTGACCCCGCAGTCCTGATATAACTTCTTGTAATGGCTGCCCTGCATGGCCTGACGGATATGGTTCTGCAGCAGGATGTTCTGCTGCGCTCTGCACGCATCCGGCGCCATGGTGCGCAGTCCGAGCCCCTGATTCAGTATGGTCTGGTTCATGATCCCTGTTGCTGCTGTGCCAATTCATGGGTAATGCATTGGAATGTCTGCTGACATAGTTTTTTGACGGCCCGCCGTGGTGTAGCCTCCGGGTCGGGGGTAAGGGGCGGCAGAAGGATGACCTTGGGGCGGTGGGGGGAGAGAACATGACATCCCGGCGCCATGACCTTGTCGGTGTCCACGAAGCAGACGGGGATGATGGCACACTTGGCCTCAACCGCCAACCGAAAGGCGCTCCGCTGAAATTCTGCCGTTCTGCCATCACGGGAGCGATGGCCTTCAGGCCAGATGAGGATATTGCATTGCTGCTGTAAGAGGTGCAGCCCCTGTTGGCGGATGGATTCCCACCCCTTTCTGGTGTCGATATACTCGCCGCCGGTCATCATGATACGAAAAAAGGGGATGGAAAAGGGCCATGAGGTGAGCATGGCGGCCTCGGTGTTGACGATGCCGAAACAATACGGGTCAATGGCTGAAAGGTGGTTGGCCACAAAAATAACCGGACCCGCATACCCTCCGGATTTATCAATGAGGCGGGTCGGCGCCATGAATGGAATGCAGCGGACCACCAGCCACCCGTACAGGCTGATGCCTTTACGGAAAAAAGTCGAAGCCCCCCTGTGTCTCAGCCGTGCTGCAACGTATGCCGAAGGTGGAATGAGCACCAGGAGAATGAGGGTGGTAAGCAGAAAAAGAGGCCAGAAATAGAGGTTCAGGAGAAGCTTTTTGCTGATATAGAGAATCTTTGCTTTGATTGCAGCGCTCCTTGTGTGAGAATCATAGTCAACAGGGGGAAGAATGAATCTCCCCATGTATCAGCGTTCACCATGTCTGTCAATAGGGTGGGAAGAGGGGTGCTACCCTTCCAGTTCCTCCGCACAGCCGACGCAGAGGGTGGATTCCGGCATGAGCAGGATTCTCCCCAGGGGAATGGTCCTGCCGCATTCATGGCAGGATCCGAAATCCGGGTCGTCAATCTTGGTGAGGGCATGCTGCAGGCGGCCAAGTTTACCGTTGGCGTTGCCGAGTGCGGCCTCGTTGATGGCCTTGGTGCCGATGGCCTCCATGCGCGAGAGGCGGCCGACCCCGTCGTCTGGGGCGATGGGCTTTGTCAGGATACGTAGAGCTTTTATGTTCTCTTTGGTCTCGAGCAATTCAGTGCTGATACGTTGTTTGATCTCTGCCCGGGTGGTGTCGTTCATAATTTTAATCGCGTGTTTTTTTAAATGATGAAAAGGAGCTTATATGTCTACGTTAACCACGGAGTTGTGGGACCATCTAGGGGCGCTTGAAGAGGAGGAGGGTCTTCATGTTTTGACTAAACTCTTTGAAATCTACGAAACCCTTCAGATCCAGAACCCTGAGGATCCCTCTGTTGCCGATTTTTTCAAGAGACTTGACACCGCCATGCGTCTCACCCGGGAGTGTAACCTCAATCGCCGTTGAGGGGCTTGATGCCAGAGGGGGGCTTATTCCTCGATGTTTAATTTTTTGATCTTGCGCCATAAGGATACGCGGTCAATGCCGAGGGCCTTGGCCGCTTCGGTCTTGTTGAATCCTGTTTCTTTGAGGATCCACTCAATATAGGAACGTTCCACCTCTTCCATGGAGGCGTATTTGCCCACGGTTTTGCGAAAGGTCTGCATGTCGAGACTGCGCAGGTCATCGGGGATCTGGCCGAGGCCCAGGGTTGCGCTGCCGGACAGGGCGACCCCTCGTTCAATGATGTTTTCAAGTTCCCGGACATTGCCGGGGAAATCATAGCGTTCCAGGGTTTCAATAACCTCCGGGGCCACCTTCTCGACCTGTTTCTGCATGGCTGTATTATATTTGTCCAGGAAAAACTGGACAAGGAGCGGGATGTCATCCTTGCGTTCGGACAGGGGCGGAATTTTCAACGACACCACATTGATCCGGTAAAAGAGATCCTGGCGGAAATGGCCGCTCTCCACCTCTTTTTCCAGAACCCGGTTTGTCGCGGCCAGAAACCGGACATTCACCCGGACGGGCTTTGTGCCGCCGACCTGCATCACCTCCTGTTCCTGGAGGACCCGTAAGAATTTGACCTGCATGGAGAGGGGCATCTCCGTGATTTCGTCGAGAAACAGGGTGCCGCCGTCGGCCATTTCCACCAGACCCTTCTTGTCGCTGTCGGCCCCGGTGAAGGCGCCTTTTTTATGGCCGAAGAGTTCATTGGTCAATAATTCTTCGCTGAAGGCCCCGCAGTTGATGGACAGCATGGTTTCCGCATGGCGCGGGGAGCAGTTATGGATGTATTTTGCCAGGAGTTCCTTGCCTGTCCCTGATTCGCCGCTGATGACCACATTGGTGTCGGTTCCGGCAATCTGCTGTGCCATCTCAAGAAGACTCTTCATCTGCCGGTTATGGGTGATGAGCTGTGGTTGCTGCGCCGTGCGGTTGACCTGCTGCCGCAATTGCTCGACCTCGTTGAGGAGCTGGTATTTCTGTATGGCCTCACGTACCACCTTGCGCACCTGTTCAAGCTTGAACGGCTTGGCAATGTAGTGATAGGCCCCGGCCTTCAACGATTCCACTGCGGAATCCACGTTGGAGAACCCGGTGATCATGATGACCTCGGTCTTCGGGTACATGCTCTTGACCCGCGTTAAGACCTGCATGCCGTCAACCTGTGGCATTTGCAGGTCCGTCAGGACGAGCCCGAACTCCTGTTTCTCCAGGCAGGCCAGCGCCTGCTTGCCGCTCTTGGCGCTGGTGACCTGGTACCCTTCTTTGGTGAGGACATGGCAGAGATTTTTTAAGGCGACCGGCTCGTCGTCAACAACAAGTATTTTTACGTCAGACATGGGGCCTCCCTGGCAGGCAGGATAATGGTAAAAAGTGTTCCCTCGCCATCACTGTCGATGCTGATACTTCCGCCGTGCTGGACGATGATGTCATGGATGATGAAGAGACCGAGCCCGGAACCGTGGCCGGTGTCCTTGGTGGTGAAAAAAGGGTCAAATATTTTGGCCTGCAACCCTTTCGGGATGCCCGGGCCGTTATCACGGACGGATATTTTCAGTCCCGCCTGGTTCTGCCAGGCCCGAATCTGGATAAGGCCTTTGCCGTTCAGGGCATCGCAGCTGTTTTTCAGGAGATTGATGAAGACCTGCTGGATTTTCTGTTTGTCGGCAAAGATGAGCAGGTCATCAGCCATGACCAGGGTGATGTCAATATCCTTGCCCATCTGCCCGCGGAGCAGGGCGAGGATTTCCTCTAGGAGCGGCTTGAGGGGATAATGATCCCGGTGAAATTTTTCTTCACGGGCCAGGGAAAGGAGGGTTCTGACAATGGCCGCGGCCCGGCTGGTCTCGGTGGTGATCTGGTTCAGGAGCTCCTGGGCGAAGGAGTCGTCCGGGGCATGAAGTTCCTCCGCCAGGATCTCGGCTGAGCTGGATATGTTGGAGAGCGGGTTGTTAAACTCATGGGCCACGCCGGCCAGCATGGTGCCGAGTGAGGCCAGTTTCTCCGAGTGGACCAGCTGCTGCTGCCGGGTCTTGAGCTCGCGGCTCATCTGGTTGAACCCGGCGATCAGGCTGTTGATCTCCCGGTTTGTGCTGGTGAACGGCGCTTCGATAAAATTGCCGGTGGCAATGGTGGCGGCGTGTTGTTCCAGCTGCTTGAGGGAGGAGACAATGCCCCTGCCGAGTAAGAGTGCAACAAAGCTGAAAAGAAGAATGAGAAACGGCAGCATGAAGATGAGGGCGTTACGGATCAGCCCCAGGAGGCGGTGGATGGTTTCATGCTCGCGGATAATGAGCGCCTCGGTAAGGGTGGTGAGCTCACCGCCATGGTCACGGATCTCGGCGGCCATTTCCCCATCATTCTTCGGGTTGTCAAGAAACGCCTTGAATATGACGGTATAGGCTGTAAGGGCCTTGCGCACCGTGCTGATCTCCGCTGCAGAGCTGAGCCGGGTGAAGAGCGCTTCATTGTCGTTGAGCTGTTGTTCGCTGGTCTCAAGAAGGGTTCCCCACTGCTGCAGGGATTGCTGGTCCTGATAGAGAAGAAAATTCTTCTCCATCATCCGCATCTCCAGGATGTTTTCCAGGAAGGCGTCCGTCTTCTCAATATTGAACAGCTTTTCCTCCACTGTCCGGACAATGCCGTAGGTGATCACTGAGCTGCCGATCATAAAGGTCAGCACCAGGTAGAACCAGAAAATTATTTTACTGCGGATACCGCCGGGCTGCCGCATAGTCGTTCTCCTTGTCGATATTCTCCAGGGCCTCGCATCTCCTGTCAGCGCCACTCTACAACGGTATGTTTCATTATGCAACAAGATGTTCGCTCGCGCAACATCGGCTCGGAACCCTCTCCTGCTGGGGACATTCCCACTTCTGTTGCGCCGCGTTGCATTCTGCAACAAATCCTTCATGGGGGTTGCGGCGTGAATCCCTGGCCTGGCCGGATCCGGGTGATGTATGTGAAGTGGCACAGGATATGCAGAAGGCTTGAACAACCAAGTGACCTGTTCAACCGGGGCGCGCATCAAGCAAAGGGGAATGAGTGGAGCC
Source organism: Desulfurivibrionaceae bacterium (assembly GCA_041562955.1). Classification (GTDB taxonomy): domain Bacteria; phylum Desulfobacterota; class Desulfobulbia; order Desulfobulbales; family SURF-16; genus JAJRUT01. The sequence continues at coordinate 5,803 of JBFFNY010000012.1, forward strand.
GAAAACCATATGCAATAAAAAAGTGCTTCTCGTTACCAATTCGTCGACCCTGAGCCTCGAGGTGATTCTCCATGGTCTCAATTTGAGCAAAAGGATGGATGCCTCCCTTGAGGTGCTGCATCTGCTGACAGAGGAACGGGTTGCTGAAGCGGCCCAGAGCTTCAGGGATAATTTGGTCAGACTCAATTGTACGGAACCTGTGGGCTATATCCCTTTATTAAATAATAGGGGGCTCACCACTGAAACCGTTGAGTACGCCAAGAACAGGCGGAATATTTTCTGCGTTATCTTGTGTCTGCGAGGAGAAGGGGCGCCGCAGAAGAAAGGCCAGCGCCAAAAGAGATTTGCAGAAGTTACCCAATTATTGGACTGTCCTGTCGTGCTGTATGACGACAGCCCGGTTGCTTAACATTTAATAATTATTGAGGAGGGGGAATATGAAAATTCTCATTGGGATTACCCAGGATGTGGACGGAGTGAAGGAGAGATTAGAGGCCCAGTATAAGGGGCTCGGAACCTCAACTCAGGCCGGTCCTTTTAAGACCCGGGAAGAGGCTTTGAACTGGCAGAGTTTTATGATGAACCGCCGGGATAATTATGAAGAGATTAAAATTCAGCAGGGTTCTAAGGCTGGGGCCTACTGGTTCGGCATTACTGTTGAGAGTGATGTCCTTCATTAGAAAAACGGGCTGTAAATCTATATCCAGGCGATGAAAATCATGAATACATCCAATCAGCAGTCACATATTGTCAGAAAACTGGCGCCGTTTAAGATTGACGGACTGGCCATACCCTACCCAGAATTTGCCCCGAAGCTCTTCAATCTCTGTATGACCCTTGGGTTTCGCAAGGGATTGATTATGCCGTCGCGGGCGTTCTGTTCCGATGAAAATCAGGGCTGGCCGATTATTCTCCTCACCAAACATTTTGGCACCTTTCCGTTTAACCACGGCCGGGTGGGCGGTATTGTCGCCACGGATCGCCATGGGCCCCATGCCCATCATGGTGAGGATTCCGTCATTGTGCAGGCCAGTCATGTGGGCTACGACCCGAATACCGGGATCTACGGCACCTATACCCGTCCTAAAATGATGGGCACCTGTGTTTCGGTCTCCTGCGGCAAGATCACCCATGTGATCACCCCCTACCTTGAACAGTATCAATTTGCCAAGGAGAGGATCTTTCTCAGTCGGGATGATAAGGGGCAGCACCTGATCACGGTGAAAAATTCATTTGTCGATTTCGACACCCACCCTGTTAAAGACGGCCTGGTTCTGAATCTTGAGAGTATTGTCAAGACCGATCTCCTGGGCAAAATAATACCCATTGCCGCCATCAGTACCAGTCAGACCTATGAGGTCTCGGAAGAGTTCCGCAAGAAAATCGACGCCACGGGGTATGTGTGGAAGAGTGGGGGAGGCGAAAGCATTGGCGAGCATCTTTCCTCGGAACTCTTTTATTTCCGGGAGGAGTTCCACGAAAAGGATGAATCCATTCTGCTTGAGCGCAACCTGATTGAGTTCATGCCCACCATTGTCACCTCCCGCAATCCATCTCTGCGGGCCGCTAAAATTAATATTCAGCTGGAGTTTGCCCGCACCGTGGAGTCAATCCGCCGGGGCGCGGAATACGCCGGTAAAAACCTGCTCTATATTGCCGGGTTGAATATCGACATCTCTGAGCATGCAGAGTATCCGGCCACCACCTATTTTGTGCCGTGGGCCGCCCATATTCAACTTAAAGACGGGACGCCGGCTGAATACACCCACCCCCTTGAGCAGGACAGGCTGTTTGAACTCATCATGGCCCAGGAGAGTGAGAACCCTGAGCAGGCGGATCTGAAAGAGCAGATTGCCAAGATGCTCAAGGCGCCTCGGTTCGATATTCACTCACCGAAGTAGCAGGGTGAAATGTTGAGGCAGTTGTGACCTGTCATGGGAGAACATTTCAGGACGTATACAAGAGTTAAATAGGTTCCGGGGCTACAATGTTGCCGGAATTTTCGATATCAATAAATTGGGAGGAGAATGAATGGACACCTTGTTTGTGTCAATAGCCGTAATTATTGCCGGAGGGGCTGCAGGACTGCTGCTTTGCCGGCAATTTACCTTGATGAAGTTGGTGGCCATTGCCACCACCTCCGTTGGTTGCGGCATTGGTCTATTATTTACAGTACCGAAGTTACTCAGTGGCGGAACAGAGCTTGCTGTGACCTATAATTGGTTACACATCTTCACCCTGGCCTTTAAATTGGATAGTGTCTCGCTTTTCTTTTTGATTCCTATCTTTCTCGTGCCACCCCTTGCCCTGCTCTACAGCTTCCATTATCTCGAGAATAAAGACAAGGCGTTCAGGGCTGGCGTGAGTTATTTCTTCTTCAGCATTCTTGTGGCCTCCATGGCCCTGGTGGTCACGTCATCTAATATGATCACCTTTTTGCTGGCCTGGGAGCTGATGTCGCTCTCCTCCTTCTTCCTGGTCATGTATGATTACGAGGTGTATGGCAATCGCAAGGCGGGGTATCTCTATTTTATCTTTGCCCAGGGTGGGGCCATGCTGCTGTTTGCCACCTTTGCCCTGATCTACAGTCATACCGCAAGTTTTGATTTTGCCAGTTTCGCCTCCATTCCGGCTGAAGCCAAGCTTCTGGTTTTTATCCTCGCCTTTCTGGGGTTCGGTTCCAAGGCGGGTATCTTCCCTCTGCACATCTGGCTGCCCAAGGCCCATCCGGCTGCGCCGAGCCATGTGTCGGCCATCATGTCCGGCGTGATGATCAAAATGGGGATCTACGGCATTTTCAGGATGTATCTGCTTCTTGATGCCCCGACACCGCTCATCGGCCAGATTGTTCTGGTCACCGGTATGGTGACAGGCGTTCTCGGCGTGGTTTACGCCCTGGCCAAGCAGGATATCAAGCAGCTTCTGGCCTACAGTTCAGTGGAGAATATCGGTATCATCCTCATTGGTCTCGGTATTGGTATGGTGGGTGTTTCTCAGCAGAATCAGGCCATGGCCTTCTTTGGTTTTGCCGGGGCCCTGCTCCATGTCTTTAATCATTCCATCTTCAAGTCACTTCTCTTCATGGGCGCAGGCTCGGTGCTGCATAAGACGGGGACCAAGAATATTGAAGAGCTGGGTGGTCTCATGAAACGGATGCCTGTCACCGGTCGTACGTTTCTGGCCGGTTCGGTGGCGATCTCCGGCCTGCCTCCCTTCAGTGGTTTTATTGGTGAATTCCTCATCTATTATGGTGCGTTTCAAGGTCTTTCCAGTCAGGATCTGCCCTACATTCTGATCATCCTCGCCATTGTCTCCCTCGCCGTGATCGGCGGTCTGGCCACCGCCTGTTTTACCAAGGTTGTGGGACTGGGTTTCCTGGGCGAGCCGCGGACCGAAAAAGCGGCCGGCGCCACCGAGTCGGGTTTTGCCATGGGGCTCGTCATGTCCCTCATGGCCCTGGCCTGCCTTGTGATCGGAGTCCTGCCTGAGCCTTTTGTGCGTCTCGCCTTCCTGGGCGTTGCGGATATCCCTGCTGCTGCAGGTTTTAACACCGATTCTTTCATCGTTATTATTCAGCATATCTCCAAGACCGCCGCCCTGTTCATCGGGGTGCTACTGCTCGTCTCGGTGTTCCGCAAGATGCTCTACGCGAAAAAAGAGATCGGTTCCGGCCCCACCTGGGGTTGTGGTTTTACCCAGCCCACCGTGCGGATGCAATACACCGGCACCTCTTATGCTGCGGAAATGATCGATTTCTTCAAACCATTTGTGCCGGTAAAGAATGTGTATAGCGGTATTCGTAAAATCTTCCCGGGTAAGACCACCTGGGAGTCTGAGGTGGTGGATATTGCCGAGTCTAATTATCAGCTCCGTTTAATTACGCCGCTGATGACCTTGCTCGGTAAATTACGCTGGATTCAGCATGGCAATATTCAGCTGTATATCGGCTATATTATCGTCGCTATAATCGTATTGATGCTCTTTTTATAATGGCTATGACTCTACGTCATCAGCATGAAGTCTGAAAGAAAACGAAGGAATTTACAATGGAATCAATAGTATCATTTTGCTTTGCTGTCCTTATAGCGCCCCTCTTACCTGCGGTAATCCAGAAGGTAAAGGCCTATTTTGCAGGCAAGCAGGGACCGCCCCTGCTTATTAATTATTACACCATGATCAAGCTCTTCAAGAAGGGCTCGGTCTATTCAACCTCCACCAGCTTTGTCTTTAAACTGGGACCGGTGGTGGGTTTCTCCACCAGTCTGATGATGCTGCTCTTCTTCCCCATGGGCGAGGTGAGTCCTCTGTTCTCCTTCCATGGTGATGTGCTCATCCTCTTTTATCTCATGGGTCTTGGGCGCTTCTTTACCATTTTGGCCGCGCTCGACACCGCCTCACCCTTTGAAGGCATGGGGGCGGCGCGGGAGGCGTTTTTCTCCACCCTGGCTGAAGCCACGGTCTTCTGTATTCTCATTCTCTTCTTCCGTTTGACGGGGAGTTTGAGTTTTAACGAATTCTTCTCAGGTCCCCATGTTATTAATCTCATGGGTGAATACGGGGCATTGCTCATCCTGGTTGTGGTGGGGCTGTATATTGTGATGCTCACCGAAAACTCACGGGTGCCGGTGGATGATCCGGCCACCCATCTTGAGCTCACCATGATCCATGAGGTTATGATCCTTGACCACAGTGGCCCGGATTTGGCCCTCATTGAAATGGGAGCGTGGTTCAAGCTCCTCTTTTACGCAGGTTTTCTTGCCAGGCTGATTGACCCCTTTCACTCCGAAAATGTCATCGTCAACAGCCTGCTCTTTTACGGCGTGGTGACCTTTGTTTACATGACCATTGGTTTGGTGGAGTCCATCACCGCCCGCTACAAGATGAATCTCGTGCCTAAATTTATTCTGACACCGTTCATCCTTGTCTTCTTTGTTGCCATTTTAACCATGGGGGTTCTGTAATGATCCATTTATCGGATGCACTCCTCTCTATTAATCATTTAGGCGATGCGCTGCTGTCGCTTACGGTCTTGTCCGTGTTGCTCTCTCTTGGTTCAAACCGGCTCAGGTCTCTCATTACAATTATGGCCTTTCAGGGGATTGTGGTTTCGCTCATCCCGTTCTTTCTGGAGCACCATGAGCAGATGAGCACAAGCTCCATTATTCTCCTGCAGGTCATGCTTCTGGTTAAGGGACTTCTGATTCCAGGCTTCATGTATGCTGCGGTGAAGAAGATCAAGATCCAGCTGGAGGTTGAGCCCATCATTGGCTATAACGCCTCTCTCTTTGCCGGGCTTATCTTTATTCTGCTGGCGGCGTTCATCACCAGCCGTCTGCATATCTCCCTGCCGGTGGAAAATGATCTGCTCATGGTTACGGCCATCACGACCCTTGCTGCAGGCCTCTTCCTCCTGATGAGTCGTCATAAGGCGTTGACCCAGGTCATCGGCTATCTCATGATGGAAAACGGTATCTATCTGATTGGTACGGCCCTGGCCAAAGAGACCCACACCATGTATGTCGTTGAATTCGGCGTCCTGCTGGATCTCCTGGTCGGCATCATGATCATGGGAATTATTGTTCATAATATCAACTCCTCCTATGACGATGTTGATACGGCCCTGCTTGGCCAACTTAAGGATAATTAAAAAGAAGGTTTGAAAATGTTAGAACTTATAATACTGATCCCCTTACTCACCGGGATTATAGCCATGTTCCTGCCGGTTCGGTTAGGACGTGGGATACTGATTGTTACGGCGTTATTGCACCTGCAATTAACGGTTTTCGCTTGGCTTGGTAAAATTGCCCCGGCCCTGCCAAGATATTTCACGGTGACCAATGAAGGGATGCTTGTTCTGTTGGTGACCTCATTTGTCTTTCTGTTCATCTCCCTCTATGCCATTTCTTATATGAGTGAGGCGGAGATCTCCAGTGAGCCGATTTATAACGGCTGTACGCTGCTCTTTCTGGCGACCATGTCAATGGTGACCATGGCCGACCATCTCATTGTCCTGTGGATTGCCATTGAGGCCACCACCCTGATGAGTGCCCCCCTTATCTTCCTGCATCGCTCCAAGACGGCCCTTGAGGCCACCTGGAAATATGTCATGATCTGTTCGGTGGGTATTGCCCTGGCCCTGCTCGGCTGTTTCTTTGTGGTGCTTGCCATGGATATTGGCGGGGTGCATGTTCCCATCACCTTTACGTCCCTGGGTACCGTGGCTCTGCAGCTTGATCCTGTTTGGCTCAAGGCCGGGTTCATCTTTCTGGTTATTGGTTACGGAACCAAGATGGGCCTTGCCCCCATGCATACCTGGCTGCCTGATGCCCATAGTGAGGCGCCAAGCCCTGCTTCAGCACTGCTGTCCGGTGCACTCCTGAATTGCGCCTTTCTGGGGGTCTATCGCGCTCACCAGCTGATGTATCAGGCGGGACTCGGTGATTTTTCAGCCAATATCCTCATTGGTTTCGGTCTGGTGTCCATGCTGATCGCCGCTGTCTTTATCTTCAATCAGACGGGGTATAAGCGGATGCTGGCCTATTCCAGTATTGAAAACATGGGCATCATCGCCTTTGGTGTCGGTATCGGCGGCTTGGCCACCTATGGTGCCATGCTGCATCTGATTCATCATTCCCTGATTAAATCCTCTCTTTTTCTCTCCTCAGGCAATCTCTTGCTGGGGTACGGGAGTAAGCTGGTGGCCAAGACGGGTAATATGGCCAAGCTCTTTCCCAAGACCTTCACCGCATTTTTTGCCGGTTTTGCCGGGATCTCAGGGTTTCCGCCCTTTGGTATCTTTATCAGTGAGCTCCTCATCATCATGGGTGCCTTTCAGCAGGGTCGGACGATCTCGGTCAGTATCTTTATCCTGGCCCTGGTTCTGATCTTTGCCGGGGCATCCCGTCTTGTCACAAAGATGTGTTTTGCCTCCTGTGATGATCCGGAAATTCTGGTTGAAGAAAATCTGGCACGCACTCTGCCGTCTTATGCGCTCCTGCTTGCTTCAATTGTTCTCTGCATCTGGCTGCCGGACAGCTTATATCAAACAATACTCTCGGCAATCGCCACAATTGGAGGTGGAGTCAATGGGTAACCTACTGCAAATACAAAATAATGAACGGCTCAACCGGGCCGATATCCCCCATCTTGATTTTGATGTCTTCCGTCAGGAATTGCTGGATTTTGTTGAGAATGGGGGACAGATTGTCCAATTCTTTGCCTATGAAGATCAAGGGGCTGTGAAGCTCCTCGCGGTGATGCGTAACGATAAGCTCTTCGTTGCCGGCTGTGACGGGCCGGACAATTTTGCTTCGCTCACAGCGGAATCGGAAAAATTCCATATGTTTGAGCGGGAGATCGGCGAGCAATACGGCCTCAAGGCCGAGGGCCATCCGTGGTTGAAGATGGTGCGCTACCATGAGAATTATACGGGCAAGAAGGATGTCTTTGCCAATGATTATACGCAGGATATCCCCGGCAACTATCCCTATTTCAGCGTGGACGGCGAGACCGTTCATGAAGTGGCGGTCGGTCCGGTTCATGCGGGTATTATTGAGCCCGGCCATTTCCGCTTTCAATGCTGCGGTGAGCGGGTCTTCCATCTCGAAATTCAACTGGGCTATCAGCACCGCGGGGTTGAAAAACTCCTGCAGACCGTGCCCTTTAAGCGGCTGCCCATTATTGCTGAAACCATTGCCGGGGATACCAGTATCGGCCATGGTCTCTGTCAGTCCCAGGCCCTTGAATCCCTGGCGGATCTCAAGGTGGATGAGGGTGCCTCCATTGTGCGGACCATTGCCCTGGAGCTTGAACGGATAGCCAATCATATCGGTGATCTCGGGGCCTTGAGTCTCGATGTGGCCTTTAACCCGCCGGCCGCCTATTTTGGCCGGATCCGGGGTGAATACCTGAATCTCAGC
>JBFFNY010000013.1:0-13509 GCA_041562955.1 Desulfurivibrionaceae bacterium
AACCTTTTTACCCGCAACAACGGGTTCTTTTTTCGCAACGACATCTGGTTCAAGATCACGCTTCAAACACACCTCAACAGAAGACTGTTTCTTCATGAGACCGAAGATACCTGTTGAACCTGTTGAGAGAACGTCAATATTCAGCTCATCACGCCCGACACCAAACCGGGCACAGGCCTTATTCACCGCATCATCAATATCTTTCCCTTTAAACTGAAACTTTTTTGCCACTTTTTCTCCTCCTGCAACACATCAATCTTATCCGACGGGGGGACAATTCAATTACACATGCATAACTCCAAATATCAATCGGGAGCCTTATTAATGACATATTGCTGCAACATGGACAGGACATTATTGACAAGCCAGTACAAAACAAGTCCTGAAGCAAAATTAATGGAAATTACGGTAAAGATTAAGGGCATAAACATCATAATCTTAGCCTGTGTCGGGTCTGCAGGCGCCGGGGTCAATTTCTGCTGCAGGAACATGGACAGACCCATGAACAACGTCAACAGGGGTAAGCCGCCAAGATACGGCAGATCAAAGCCTATAAAGAGACGCTCAGGTGCTGACAGGTCAGTAATCCAGCCAAAGAATGGGGCATGCCGAAGTTCAATGGTCTGCATCAAGAGGCGGTATAGTGCAAAAAACACCGGGATCTGTGCCAGCATCGGCAGACAACCGCCAACAGGGCTTACATTGTACGTCTTATACAACTGCATCATTTCGCGGTTCATGCGATCCCGGTCATTGCCATATTTCTCACGGATCTGAGTCATCTTCGGACCAAGCTTCTGCATGGTCTTCATGGACTTCATACCCTTGTAGGAAATAGGCCAGAACGCCGCCTTGATCAGCACCGTAAGCAGGATGATGGCTAAACCATAATTTTTGACATAATCAAAAATAAAATTGAGGAGAAACAACATGGGCTTGGCAAGAAAGTCAAAGAAACCGAAATTAACCGCCTTGTTGAGATTATGACCAACCCCTTTGAGAATCTCTAACTTCTTTGGCCCAAAATAGCCGCTGTAGGAATAGGATTTCGTATTTCCAGGAGTTAACACAACCGCTCCGGAACTTAAGGTGATGGACACCTTCTTTTCGAGGGGATTCAGCAATTGATAGGATACGGTCTGCTGCTCGGCCCCAGGAACCACCGCCATCATGAAATAGGTCCCTTCATAACCGATCCAGTCAAAAACACCGACCTTCTCAATCTTGCCGTCTTCAAGATCACCAACCTTGAATTGATCAAAGACACCACCTGCATATTGAGCAGGACCCGTAAAAAGGAAACGATCATTCATACTTTTTTCAAAGGGCTGGTTCACCATCCGCAGGAAGGAGACCCCTTGAACTTCATGTTCAGCTGAGCTGTTGGTGACCTGGATCTCAAGATCAATAACATAGGAATCAGGATGAAAGGTCATCATCCTGCTCATCACAACGCCGGAGGGTAGCATCGTCCTCATGGTTATGGTCTGTGAATCACCCGCAACCACCAGAGCGGTACGATCCGCTTCAAAAACCGGAATAACGGCAGAGTCGGGATCCGCCCCCCAGGAAAAATACAGCGGCAGCTCATTCAGCGCCGTCTGGAACGTCAACTCTTTAGCGCCGCTGTCTTGAGCCAGCTTCGTGTTGTATCCCTTCAGCGTAAAACTCTTTAAACCGCCGCCGTTTTCGGTAAAAACAGCCGAATACAAACTGGTCTCAACGGTCACATCAACCCCTTTGCGGCCCGCATCCAGCACAGGAACCTGTACAGCACGAGGCACAACAGGGTCTGCAGATGTCATCGCAGACGCCGGAACAGATCCAGCAACGTCAGCATTCTGAGCTTCAATGGGAATAACAGGACTATTTTTCGGGACAAACAGTTGATTATAGACCAACAGGATGCCAAGCGATAAAACTACAGCCAATAAGGCTCTTCGGTTATCCATATGGATAAATCCTCATTTGAAGAGGTATGCAAAAACAGCGACCAGGCCATAAACAGCAAGAACTCAACCATTTTTTACCGGATCATAACCGCCTTTAGAAAAAGGGTGACAACGCAGAATACGACACAAGGACATCCAGCCGCCGGACAACGCACCATGGGTCTCAATGGCTTCAATGGCATAACTGGAACAGGTGGGGATAAAACGACAGGATGGAGGAAAAAACGGGGACACCAGCCGCTGGTAGACAAAAATCAACCCGAGCAAGATGTGTTTCATTTTTCCCTCTCATTACGACACCCTTGTAAAGATACAACAGCATCATAAACAGCCTGGGGCGAATCTAAGGAACATTCTTTGCGGATGGCAAAAACAATATCCTTCGCCGGAGGCAAGAAATCCCGATTCAAACGAAAGAATTCCCGAACAATCCGCTTAAAACGATTGCGTCGCACAGCGGTCTTGACACCATGAACACTTATCCCCATCCGATTATAACCTTGATCATTATCAAGATAAATCAGGCTGAAATGTTGCCCACGAATTCGTTTTCCCCGTCGATATACGGCGTCATACTGGGCCGACTTCCGGATGAGAGCCGTCTTGGGAAGAGTATAGCGCTGCATTAGATCAGCACCCCCCTCCCATTACCCTTCATCCGCAGATCGCCACTAGCAGGAAAGACGCTTACGACCCTTTGCACGACGTGCATTGATAATAACACGGCCGGCTTTGGTGGACATACGCTTGCGAAAACCATGGGTGCGGGCACGTTTGATATTAGATGGTTGGAAAGTACGTTTACTCATGTTGAATCCTCAATAATGTAAATAAAAACGGTCATCTCAGGAAGTATCAGTCAGTCGTCTTCTTCCTTTGGGTGCTCCCTTCAGGGGCGGCACCCTCTTAGTCAATACAGTTTATAGAACCCAGGCACGGTGAATCGAGCCACCCTCAAATATCCAGCACAGGTATCATTTTTCTCAAAACTGCAATCGACCAGTATAAACCATATCAAAGGCCACCTGTCGAGAAAAATAAACACGGATCAGGCGTTTCCATAAAAAAAAAGCCCTGTCCTTTTCAGGCAACAGGGCTTTTTCACCTCACAACTGAGGTCTTTACAATAAGTCTAATTTCTTTAAAACAATCTGGGACGCAACCAGTGAAACAACCAGCACACCGACCCAGCCTCCCAACAATATTGCATTCATCATAGGACCATCCTCATTAATAAAATTCTTCAGCACTCTCACTATTGAGCAACTCATTCACATCCATTTTCTTATCATCCATCAACTTCCAGACATAGGCGACATAGGCCAACACAAAAGGAATGCCAAGGGCAACATAGCTCATGACTGTCAACGTAAACTTCGACGACGAGGCGTTATAGATTGTCAGGCTTGACTGCAAATCAGCATAGGAGGGATAAAAAGATGTGTCTCCATACCCCGCGGTGAGGAAAATGGCCAAGGCGGTGAGCACGGTGCCGATCCCTGCAAACCAGATCCCCTTGTAGGAATTCTTAAAGCACGTGGCAACAACACCGTAAATAACCAGACCGAGACCAGCCAGCAGAAACACCAGGAGTAACGGCATGGACAATAGATTGTTCAGGTACTTGCCCTTCTCCATGAATATTTCAGAGGTCTCAGGATTAAGCGCATACCCGTCCATGGTCACGAGACTCAACACCACAAAGAGCAAGAACGGCAGCATGATCAGAAAATTGACCAATACCGATTTACGGGTGCGGGCATTGAGAGCCGCATGGCGAATATTATTCAGGAGATACATCCCTCCCAGGGTCCGACCGAGAAAAACAAGAAACAGCCCGAAAGAGAGATTGAACAGGTTTGATGCCGCCTCAAGCCCCCGTGTCGGCGTCTGCCAGGTTACGGAATTATATTCATTCAGCGCAAAGGCTGAACCCGTGAAAAACGTCCCCACCGCCGTGCCGACCAGCAGAACCCCCACGGTACCATTAATAAACAGAAAGATATCATAGGTCCTGGTACCCAGGAAATTATCAGGCTTAGAACGGTACTCATACGAGACAGCCTGAATAATAAAGGTGAACAGAATCAGCATCCACACCCAGTACGCACCGCCGAAACTGGTGGCATAAAATTTAGGGAAGGCGGCAAAAAGTGCGCCCCCGAAAAGCACCAGGGTGGTAAACGTCATCTCCCATTTCCGGCCAAGGGAGTTGACCATCAAGCTCTTTTCTTCAGCGGTGTGAGGCAGTGTAAAGAGCATCGATTGTCCGCCCTGAACAAAGAGCAGAAAGACAAACAATGACCCCACAACGGAAGCAATGAGCCACCACAGCTGTTGCAGTGTTGAATAATCCAAATTACCTATCATTTTAGTCTTCCTCCGGGCCTTTTTTAATTTGAGCCAACATGATCTTAAACTCTGCAATAATCAGCAGGGTAAACAAAAAGAGAAACATGAAGAACGTGGTCTGCACCGTACCGGTTGTCAAATTCGTATTCGCCACCTGCACCGGTAAAAGATTCTGAATCGCCCAGGGCTGACGGCCTACTTCAGCAACAACCCAACCCGCCTCAGAGGCAATCCATGCCAGAGGAATACAGCAAAGCCCGACAATATGTAACCAGCCCGCTTGTTCAAGCTCATCTTTATAGATATAATAGAGGAGAACCAGAAAAATCAGCGGGAACAGGGTTCCCAGTGCCACCATGATATGAAAGGCATAAAAGGTTGTGGCCACTGGCGGCACGGCATCCACGCCGCTTTCCAGATAGCCGTAGCCCATATCAGCCTTATAGGTGTCAAACTGGGCCAGGGCCTGCTGACTTGCCATTTCGTCATTATTATTCCGAGCTTCTTTATACGCAGCAAGGGCGGCAATGGCCTTCTTGCCCTTTTCGATGCGACTGGCTGCACTTTCGATCCCCTGTTCGGTATTACCAAAGACCAGATCATTGATACCCGGCACAAAAGAATTAAATTCACGATTGGCAAGAAGGGACAGGACATAAGGGATTTTTACGGCGACGATGAATGGATCCTGGGTATCACCGGCAATCTTCTGAGAGTTGACAATCCCCATGACGACGGCACCGGCATTCACCTCACCATCATATAACCCTTCCATGGCCGCAAGCTTCATGGGCTGCTGCTGGCTCACCTCAAAAGCCGCCTCATCTCCGGTCAGACCGACAAAGGCGGCGGCGACGAAACCGAACACCGAGGCCACCACGATTGAACGCTTTGCCATGAGTTGATGACGACCTTTCATCAGATACCATGAAGAAACACCAACCACAAAGAGACAGGCGAGTAAAAAACCTGAGCTTGTCGCATGGGTGAATTTTGAAATTGCCACGGGATTAAAAAGCACTTCGGCAAAATTGACCATTTCAAAACGAGCGGTATCAGGATTAAATTCCATTCCCACTGGATGTTGCATCCAGCCATTGGCAACGAGGATCCACAGCGCTGAAAGATTTGAGCCGATAGCGACCATCCAGGTTGCAAACAGATGCATGGGCTTAGATACCCGATCCCAGCCAAAAAACATCATGGCGAAAAAGGTTGCCTCGAGGAAGAAGGCAAAAAGCCCTTCAACAGCAAGCGGCGCTCCAAAGATATCACCGACGATCCAGGAGTAATTGGACCAGTTTGTCCCAAACTCGAACTCCATGATAATTCCGGTAGCCACACCGATGGCAAAGTTAATTGCAAACAGTGTCATCCAGAACTTTGTCAAGCGCTTCCACTCCTCATTCCCTGTTTTGACATAAATCGTTTCAAAAAAAGCCAGCAAAAACGATAACCCCAATGTCAATGGAACAAAGATCCAATGATACATCGCAGTCAGGGCAAATTGGGCACGGGCCCAGTTCACCTGCGAGAAATCAATCTGTTCAACCATTACTACCTCCTTCATTTTTTATATGCATAGTTACAATAGAACGCTGTCTCCCAGGCTATTGCAACTCACCAACGGCTTGTCGATGAACGCCTCAACGGACCATCGTGATCTGCTCGATCACATGGTTGGCCCTTTCACTATCTGTATCAAACTGAGTATTGAGGTAGTTGGGAAAGAAAAACATTTTCAGCACCGCAAACATCACAAACAGCTTGAGGGCTATGATGAGCCAAAGCTTTTTCCCAACGGTCATCCTACGAAAACCATCCCGATAAAAAGAGTACACCGAATACAGCATAGTTCATGTCCACATCTTGATTGATAATAATTACTATTTTCAGCTATTTACACTTCCAGAAAAGGTGTGTCAAGAAATAATCGGATAAATTCACCTGGTTGCGCAAGCAAAAAAAAATAAATCCACCCGCGAACCGGGGCCAGGAAACGACAAAGATGAACCAGCGGCGCTCTAATTCCAAACCCAAAAAGCGCGGACGTACCATGACGGCGACGAAGCTGTACCGCAGGGAGCAAAAAGGCTATCTGGTGAAATATAACTGCATGTAATGGAGGATATACTGATCAAAAAAGAGATACAGCAAGCTTGCTGCGGCCAGGAAAGGCCCATACGGAATTCTCGTCTGCCCGCCCTTCTTCTGGACAACCATGGCGCCTATGCCGATCACGGAACCAAGCAAAGAGCTGCAGAAAATAACAAAGGGAAGGGCCTGCCACCCCTGCAGGGCACCGATCATGGCCAGGAGCTTAATATCACCGCCCCCCATCCCCTGCCTCTTGGTTAGCAAATAATAAGACAAGGCGATCACATAGAAAATCCCGCCGCCGACAAGCAGGCCGATAAGGGAATCCTGCCATGAGACCGAGGGCAGAACGAATGAGGCCAGAACACCATAGAATATTCCCGGCAGACTAATCACATCCGGGATAATCTGGTGATGCAGATCAATGACAATAATAACAAGAAGGGCCGCTACATAGACAAAGTAAATGAAGAAGGCGGCACTGATCATAAACTTGTGGGCAAGCAACACGGCGAGTACCCCCATGGCCAACTCAACCAGGGGGTACTGTATGGAGATAGAGGTCTTGCAGGTCCGGCATTTCCCCCTCAGCACGATGTAGCTCAGCACGGGAATATTCTCATACCAGCACAGACCCGTGTGACATTGCGGGCAATGGGAGGACGGAAAGACCACCGAGGCCCCTTCCTCCGGAAGTCTCAGGATAACGACATTGAGAAAACTGCCGACAATCGCCCCATAAACAAAAACTATTATTTCAATAGCAATAACATCCATTTTTTTTTACATATCTCCTAAGAGAAGAGAGGTAGTGAACAAAAGAATTCCTAATATACTCTTTTTCTAAATGAAAATACACCATTACAATATAAAATCATGGACCAAAACGACCCCTCACTCATCCTGTGTATCCAGCTCCTCAAGGCGGAGACACTCTCTCCGGACTGGACATTAAGCCCGAGAAGAAACGAAAACCTCAGGGGCGCCATGGCAACCCTGAACGACTGCTTCAACAACAGACGATATGCCAGAGGACTCGTCGCCATGGCTCAACAGCTCCTCTGTCACCTTGATGGCGACACGGCGGCCCTGGCTGGTCCGATTGACCTGCTCAAGGAGATCATGGCCCACCTCGTCACCATCGTTGAACAGGATGATGCTGATCCGGTGTTTGAAAAATCAATCTGTGCCCATTGCCTCAGGCAATTAAACAGACTCGGCCTATCCCTGCAAATCAAACCGTCGCCGCCAAACAAATTTGCCCTGGCAAACGCCTCGTTAAAGCAGGACATCAGCCGCCTGCAATCGTTATCCCCCCGCTTCAACACCCTTTCAGCCATGCAGCAAACCAAGGCCATGCTGACCATACAGTCGCTCATTGCCGAGACCAAGGCCCTGCAAAAAATAATGGGGGTCACCGACTAAACATGCTCTCAAGAACAGAAGTCTCTTGTCTTTACCCCCCTCTTCCCTCTATAATTTTTCTTGAAACAAGGACAACGTCATCAAGCACAGGAAGGAGGGCCCATGGCCACGAAAGAAGAACACCGCAAAAACACCAGAGTCCATTTTGAAACCCTGATCGACCTTACATGCGGGGGAAAATCCTTCACCGGATGTGAAACGGACAATCTTTCAACAAAGGGTGTTTTCGTCCTTGGAGACATGGATCTCCAGATTGATGACCAGTGCAATCTGACCCTGCACCTGTCCGGCGGACAGAATATTGTCCTCTCCATGAAAGGTACCGTACAACGCATCACGGATACCGGTGTGGGCATCCATTTCACCGAGACAGACCTCGACAGCTTCACCCACCTCAAGAATATTATCTATTACAACTCAGAAAACCCTGACACAATCACCGATATCTATTAAGTTACCCCTCATTCGCAACGACACGGCAAAGCACCATGGCCCTCTTACAAATCACCACCATCCCCCTGGGAACCGGCTCCACCTCGGTCAGTTCTTTTGTGGCGCAGATACAGCAAAAACTTGTTGAGGAAAAAGCAACATTCAAGCTCTGCGACATGGGTACCGTCATCGAAGGCGACATTGACGAATTGCTGCGGCTGGTCAGGGTAATTTACGACCTGCCTTTTCTTGCCGGCGCCGAGCGGGTTGTAACCCAAATATCCATTGACGACAGACGAGACAAAGCGGTCGCCCTTGGCGACAAAACCCGGACCGTACAGGCCCTACTCAACGACAACTCAGCCAAGCCCCACTCATGAAACGAATTGCCCCTTATCATAAAGCAGACAAACTCCCCCTTATCGTTCTGTCCCTGTTCCTCGTTCTTTTTTCCCTTGGCATCACCCTGGACGAACCCTCACGGGTCCTTGAACAGGCCTGGCAGATATGCTACAGCTGCATCGGCATTGGTTAGAGGATAAACATGGAATTCTACCGTAACTGGTTTCAAATCCTCGTCATTTTCATCACCAACAGCTACTGGGCCTTCCCCTTCACCAAATCCATATACCAGGGCCCGCTCAAGGTCATCTGCTCCCCGGGACTCAACTGCTATTCCTGTCCGGCCGCGTCCATGTCCTGCCCCATCGGCTCCATCCAGCAGATGCTCCTCTCGGTCCGGCTCAGCTGGGCAAACGGCCAAACCTACCTTGCCCTGTATCTGGTGGGAGCCCTCGGTATTCTTGGCTCAATTTTTGGCAGGATGATCTGCGGCTGGGCCTGCCCCTTCGGGTTTCTGCAGGACATGCTGCATAAAATACCCTCAAAGAAGTTTGGTCTGCCACGATTCCTGCGTTTTGTTAAATACGTGATCCTTGCCCTCACAGTCTTTATCCTGCCCCTGGTTATCGTGAATGAAATGGGCCTTGGCTCCCCCTGGTTCTGTAAATATATCTGCCCGGCAGGGACATTGGAGGCAGGGCTGCCCATGCTCCTGCTCCAGCCCTCGCTCCAGGACATTATCGGCGTTCTCTTCTATTCAAAACTTGTTGTCTTGATCGGCTTCATCATCTGGTCCATACTCGCATCCAGACCGTTCTGCCGCGCCGCCTGTCCACTCGGGGCATGGTATGGTCTGTTCAAAAATGTCAAAATGATGAAACTTGTCCTCGACGAGTCCAAATGCACCAAGTGCAATGAATGCCACCCTATATGCCCCATGGGCGTGAAATTCAATGAATCCCCCAACGACAGTGAATGCATCACCTGCCTGCGCTGCATGCATGAAGGATGTCAATTCGGTGCCATTCAATTGCAAATTGGTGGAATCCCCATACACTCCCCGGACATACGCAGGAAAGCATAAAGCCCCACCCCACCCAAACAAGACGTCTCACCCTGAAAGAGGCGACCTTTACTGAAGACGGCTCGAATAATCCAGACCAGAAAAAACAAAAACCGTAGTATAGGTCTTTGCCTGTCCGTGTAAAATTTCACCTGAAGGAGCAAAGCGACCCGGGCAGGGCTGCTCCCTACCCTGAGCAGTCTGAAAGTAAAAAACACAAGCCTGACCTACATAAAAAAGAGAGCCAATTCCAACCATTAGGACACAAGCCGTGTGGCGCAGCTCCTTTTTACTGGACAGCTCGCGACACCCTTTGTAGATTGTATACTCTTTTTTTAATAATCAGATATGGACCTCTGCATGATTCGTAACCGTATAACGACCATCCTCATCACCCTCACCCTCACCCTTCTATGGTTTGCCCCGGCAGCATCGGCGAAGATGGTGGCAGTCAATGCCGACATGATCAATCTCCGTTCCGGCCCCGGCAGTAAATTCCAGGTCGTCTGGGAACTCGGGCGCGGCTACCCCCTCAAGGTCATTGGCTCCCAGGGCCAATGGTACCGCGTTACTGATTTTGAAAATGACAAGGGCTGGGTCTACAAGAAGCTCGTTGATCGCTCTTCCCATTTTGTGGTGAAGAGTAAGGTTGTCAATATCCGCAGCGGCGCGGGTACGAAATACAAAATTATCCGCCAGGCAAAACGGGGTGTTGTGTTCAAAACACTGGAACACCGGAAAGGGTGGGTCAAGATTCGCCACGAAGAAGAAAATGTTGAAGGGTGGGTGAAACGGGATCTGCTCTGGGGCTGGTAGGAGTTATGCCCGCCGCCCCCACCGTGCCTTAAGTCCGAACCACCATCTTCCAGAACAACAATCAGTATCATTTTATCTCAAGCAACATCCTGCCCATCAGAAGGAATGACAAGAACAAACCGGGATTCTTCCGGGTTGATCAACACCCGTGCTTCACCAGGAAATCCTCAACCAGCTCATGCATCACCTCAAGCTGGGTTCGCCCCGTTTCATGGATAATGATCCAACTGCAGCGCTGAAAAGCCCGAAACAGCTCCGGACTGATCTTGAGTTTCAACTCAACAAGGGCGCCGTCATCTCCCGGGTCAAGGAATTCTTCACTCATACTAAGAGGTCGGCTGAGCCGCCATCAGGATTGCGCCAAGGGCATTGCCAACCTCAAAATGGTCGGGAAAAACAACCGTTGTGCCCAACCGTTCAGCAACCTGGGGCAGAACATATTGTGCCACCGCGCCAATCCCGACCAAGGGCAGCTTCACCCGGAAATCCATCGCAATAACTGCATTATTCCGATAATCAGGATAAAAGGCGGAAAGGGTTTTACCCGTCTCAATGGACAGGATATGATCCAGCACGGCCACCTCAATTTTATGGGTAAACTGGTCGAGCACCGCTCTGGAAAATTCTTCAGGGGAGAGACCCAGCTCCGCACCAAGGCGTGTGGCCCCGGCAACAGCCGTTGCCACATCACCGAGCTCAAGCTCGCCCAGCACATGTAAGGCATCGGTGGGGGTGAACCCTGTTTCAAAGGCCAACTGCCCCTTGACCAGCTCACGGATATGACTGGAAAGCAGCGCCTCTCCCATACCAAACTGCTCCTTCAGCACCGCCGGTGTCTGGGGACCAGATTCAAAAAGAAACTCCAGGATGGGATCATGCTTGGCCTGCTCAGCGGTTAAATCCGGGGCAATGGTGACCAGCTGCGACTGGAGTCCGGCCCCGAGCCAGTCCATCCGAGCAGAATGGGAATCCATGGATAACGGCTGCACCCGATCCGGACCAACCTGCAGCTTACCATACCGATCCACCAATGCATGGCTGTCGCCGCCGGCACCCACCGTGGACATCTTCACCGCATCAACATGGGTGAGCCACTTGCCGATCAGACTGCCGTTTTCGGTCAAGGTGGGCTTGCCGTCTTTAATCATCGTAATATCAGTCGTGGTACCACCGACATCAATAATAACCGCATCTTTTGCCGGGGCAAAGCTCAAACCAAACCATGCGGTGGCCGCCGGCCCGGAGGCAACAGTGGATGCCGCTTGCCGATGGGTATCGGCAATATCCATGGCCGTGGCATCACCACGAATAATCATAACCCTGTGGGCAATACCAAGTGCCACCAGGGCATCCTGCATCCCGAGAAGAAAACTCTCCATAACAGGGCGAAGGCGTGCATTCAGCACGGCTGTTGCAGCCCGATCCGCCACCCCAACCCGGGACGACACCTCATGGGACATGAACACCGGCAACGGATCAATCATGGAGACAGCCTTGGCCATCACCTCCTCATGGGTCGGATTCTTGATGGACATCGCCGAACAGACCACATAGGCTTCGACATTCCCTTTCAGTTGCGACACCGCCCGAATCACCGCATCCAGATCCAGTGGTCGCTCTTCAGCACCCTGCAGGGTATGGCCGCCGTCGACAAACAGGGTCGACACCACAGGTAAATCCAAAGGACGCGTATACCCGGCAACAATAAGCCCGACACGATCACCCTTTGACTCGACAACGGCATTCGTCGCCAGGGTTGTTGAAACCGCCACGAGTTCAATATCAGCAGGCTTGACCTTCGCCTCGACAAATAAATCACGTAAACAAAGAGCGATACCATGGCTCAGCTCAAAATGTGTCGTGGGGCTTTTCGCGGTGGCTATAACAGTTTGATCCGCAAGATTAATGAGCGCCCCGTCCGTATAGGTTCCCCCGGTATCGATTCCAATTCCGTATCGTGCTTCAGTCATAATGGTCTCATCCTTTAATAAATTACAGTCCGGTTTTTAATGGAGGGCAAAGTACCGTAATCAACCCATGAGGAAAAGGGTTTTCTTGCGCACCAATTTCTTGACCACGCTTTTTCATCCGTACTATGCTATGGTATTATAACATTTGACCATCAACCAGGAAATCATGGAAAACCTTGCCCCCGCAGCAGAAGCGTATCTTGATAAAATCCGCACCTATATCGACAGAATGCCCAGCCTCTCGACAACGGTCACCAAGGTTCTGGCGGTGTGTAATCAGCCGAACACCTCCCCCAATGACTTAAACCGGGTTATCTCCCTCGACCCTGTCCTTACAGGCCAGGTCCTGAAGTTGATCAACTCGGCCTATTACTCTCTGCCAAACCAGATCACCTCCCTGACCCGGGCAATCATCATGCTGGGGCTGAATACGGTGAAGAACTTAGCGCTGTCCACCGCCATTCTGGGGTCCGTGGGCAAAGAAGGCCTAACCTGCCTTTCCATGGACGACTTCCTGGCACACTCCATCTGCGTCGGGGTCTCTGCTAAATCCATTGCCACCCTGAAGAACATCCCTGCCGCGATGCTCGAAGAGTATTTTGTCGCCGGCCTGCTCCACGATCTGGGCAAGATCCCCCTGTCAAACTGTTTCCCGGAAGACTACCACAAGGTGGTTGAACTCGCCAATATGCAGCGGTGCTCCCTCATGCGCGCCGAGAAAATGATCTTCGGATTTGACCATCGGATGACAGGCCGGATCATTGCCCGCAAATGGCAACTCAATGACAATATGATTGAAACCCTCTGGCATCACCACACCCCGACCAAGGCCACTGACCAGAACAAAACTCTTGTGGAAACCATCGGCATTGCCAATCTCTACGCCAACCTTTTTGAGATCGGCACAGCAGGTGACCTCCACCAGGAACCGGTCATGGTCAACCAGATCATTGAAGACAGCGGCCTGAACTGGAATGACATCGCAGCACTTCACCCCGTCGTTGAACTGGAAGTTGAAAAAGCGCAAATATTCCTCGAGGTCGTCAAATAATGAAAATAC
>JBFFNY010000014.1:0-13011 GCA_041562955.1 Desulfurivibrionaceae bacterium
GGAGTCCAACCAGCAGCTCCTTTTTGAAATCCTCAGCGGCGAGGAACAGCAGTATCTCATTAAAAACCGTGATTTCGACCGGGCGTATGAAATTGCAGGCCTGGCCCGTTTCCGCTGCAACTTCATGTATCAGATGCATGGGATCGGTGCGGTATTCCGGATTATCCCCACCGAAATCCTCACCCTGGAACAGCTGGGAATGCCGGATGCAGTCCGGCGTATTGCCGAGTTCCGTTCCGGACTGGTCCTCGTCACCGGACCCACGGGCAGCGGCAAGTCAACCACCATGGCGGCCATCATCAATTACATCAATGAAACCCGGGATGGACATATTATCACCATTGAAGACCCGCTGGAATTTGTCCATCCGAACAAGAAATGTATCTTCTCCCAGCGGGAAGTGGGCGCACATACCAAGAGTTTTGGTGATGCCCTGCGGGTGGCCAGCCGTGAAGACCCGAATATTATTCTGGTGGGGGAGATGCGTGATCTTGAAACCATTTCACTCGGCCTCACCTGCGCGGAGCTCGGCATCCTTGTGTTCGGCACCCTGCACACCAACTCTGCGGCCAAGACCATTGACCGGATGATCAATGCCTTTCCGGCCAACCAGCAGGAGCAGACCCGCACCATGCTGGCGGATTCATTAAAGGCGGTGGTCGCCCAACAGCTCCTGCGCACCAAGAGCGGCAAAGGGCGGTGCGCGGCGGTGGAAATCCTCATGGGCTCAACCGCATTGGCCAGCATGATCCGCGAAGGCAAGATCAGCCAGATCAACTCCTATATCCAGACCGGAACCCGTGAGGGAATGCAGACCATGGACCAGCACCTCATGGACTTCATCAAGGCAGATAAGATCACCCCCCAGGCCGCCTATGAAAAGGCCTTGAACAAGGGGTTATTTATTGATCTCCTTGACGAAACCCCGCTGACCGTCTGAAGAACGGCGAGGACATGGAGTCCGGTCTCAACGCGGAAGGGCATCGCCACCATAGGCCTGCACCCAGTCCTCCTCATGCTCCAAACGAACCTTGGGGGTGGCAATGGGAATATTGTTGTGCCGGAGATTATTCAGAATTGCCTCAAGCACCTCAGACCGAACCACGGTGCGTTTACGCACGTCACTGAGATGATACCGCGCCTCCACCAGGATTCCGGTGAGCATCCGCCCGCTTGCATCGTCCACGCCGCGGAGCAATACCTGTCCTGAGCCCGCAACGACCCTGGGGCAAGACGCAATCGCATCAAGGGTCACCTGTTTCATCCTGGCCAGATCCGCATCATAATCCACCTGAAAGCGAATCCGCACCCGCACGGACTCCTGTTCCTGGGAGAAGTTCGTAATAATGGAGTTGGCAAAGACCGAGTTGGGATAATTCACATACACCCCGTCGGTATTGCGCACCCGGGTGCGACGCAGACCGATATCCACCACATCCCCCCAGCCCCCCCAATGGTTCCCCACCTTCTCAATCTTCACCCGGTCACCGATGCGAACAGGCTGATCAATGATGAGAAAAATACCCGCCAGGATGTCGGCAATGGTCTCTTTCGCAGCAAACCCGAGGGAAACACCGACAATGCCGGCACCGGCCAGCAGGGGGGAAACGGCCACCCCATTCACATGGAGTAGCGCGGCCATTGTACAGAACAGGGTGATCACCCCGACAAATTGACTGGCAAGATGAACCAGCCGATCATCCAGATCATTACTCGTGGCCCGCGCCAGGAGGGTGAATTTCCGCAGCACCACCGACCGGAGAATCACAAAAAATAGTCCGGCAAGAACCAGAACGAGCACCGATTGCAGCAGGGGACCGAAACCATTCCATAAATCAACAAGTTTAGAAAACATGGGCAACCATCCTGTAGGGGAGAATCATAGATAACCTGAAACGCAAATGTACAATATACGCCAGGACCGCCAATAAAAAAAAGGCCCGAACATCTTTTAACGAGATGTTCGGGCCTTTAATCTTGGTACCAGAGGCCGGGATCGAACCGGCACGGGGTTGCCCCCGCGGGATTTTGAATCCCGTGCGTCTACCTGTTTCACCACTCTGGCATGGAGGGTCAATATAGAACAGGAACAAACCCCCTGTCAAGAGAATCCACACCTGAGTGTCAACCTTCGTGTATTTCCCTTGAAACGTTCAAAAAAGGAGTCCACCACCGTCAAACAAGCTATCCGACATACACGCGCTTGAAACGATACACATACTCTACCCCGGAAAGAAGAGTCAGTCCAAGGGCCAGATAGAGTAGCCATGCGCCAACATGATGGGGATTAAACGAAAGTATACCCAGGGGGAACATCAGAAAACCAAGGGCCAGAATCTGGGTAAAGGCCTTATATTTTCCAAGCGGCGATGCTGAAATCACCAGCCCCTGAGCCGCAGCCACGCCGCGCAGCCCTGTCACGACAAGCTCCCGGCCGATAATGAGAAACGCCACCACTGCCGGAACCCTTCCCGTGGGAATCAGCATAATGAGGACCGCCGCCATAAAAAGCTTATCCGCCAGGGGATCCATCAATTTACCAAAAGAGGAGACCACATCCAGCCTGCGGGCAAGATACCCGTCAAACCAATCGCTTATCGCACCGAGGCAATACAGCGTAAATCCCACCAGGGTAACAGTGGTCGTCACGTCAGGGCGAAGACAGTAGAGAAGAAACGGGATAACCGCAAAACGGAACCCGGTCAGGATATTAGGTAGTTGGCGCACTGGCGTATTGTATCATTAGAATTTTAAAAAGATTATGGATTCAAGTCTGTTTTTACACATTGAGCCCCTTCTGTAAAGAATTACCACCTTTTCCCTTGATGAAATGTTATAATTTCGACTTATACTAACTACTATAACCCATGCGACTCTTATTCCTTTCCATACTTTGCCTGATCCTGTCATCCTGTAGTTTTGGGTACCTTACCGAAATTGACAATCAGGACCGGACTGCCCCCACTGCCAAAGATTGCGGCGGATGCCATGTGGACCAGTATGTTGAATGGCAGCAGACCCGTCATGCCCAGGCCTTTACCAGTGAAGAATTCAAACAGCAGTCGGATCAGTATAACGATCAGGACTGCTTATTCTGCCATGTGCCGGGGGATGTTCTCAACCCGGAACGGGAACCGCGCCAGTACAACCGGGAGGAGGGAATCACCTGCGTCTCCTGCCATCTCCATGACAAGGCCATGCAGGGCCCCCATGAATCCGAGGTGTTGTTCACCCCCCATGGAGTTGCCCGGAATCCCCTGTTGGACTCAAAAACAGACTCAGCCCAGGTCTGCGGAACCTGCCATCATGAAACCTATGAACAATGGCTTGACCAGCAGGAAATAACGAATAACGCATACCCCACCTGCCATGACTGCCATGGCGCGCCGGCCAAACGGACCCACACCAGGGGAACCAACCTCTTTTCCAACCTGCTGGTGTCCTTTGAACCGGAACATGAGGTCCGCAGTCACCTCCTCATGTTGCCCGGGCAACGCAACCCCGAAGCAGCCCCCGCATTACACCTGACCCAAAACCTACCGGATCAGGTTTTCTTCACCCTCACCAACACCCTGCCCCACGATTTACCCGCCGGCAGTTTCGGTGAGAAATATATCATGGTGACCGCACGCCGCATCCAAGCCCAGACCATCCTTGCAACCAATACGATGTCCCTCCTCTCCGTCTTAGCCCCGGGGCAGTCCATCCGGCTGGGCCTTTCCCTGCCGCAGGGCACACCGGGCCACGGACTGGTGATTGACCTCAAACGCCTGCATCGATCCACCAACACCACAACCCTGATCCGGTCCTATCCTTTTCCGGAAGGTGACCATGCCCCCCCCTGAGCCCTCCCTCCAACGCCGGATCACCCTGTCCGGCCCATATCCTGCCCAACAGCCCTGATCTTTGCCGGAGAGGAAAGGCCTGCTGCATCAGGCGACAGCATCCTTTCCTGTACACGCAACAGTGCATGAGATTGAGAGCTGTGACCATTTCTTTCTCCAGCGGGAGCAGGAGGTCAGGACTTGGGTGGAATCGTTTCTATTGAAGCGGTAACAACGGGAGGACGACAAGGGGGAAACAACTAGAGAGTAACTTTGATTTTCTGCATTTTATAATGATTGTAACGGGCTAAAACCGTCTTTACATAATTTCGGGTTTCACTATAGGGCGGGACCTTATTATACCGCTTCACCTTTGTCGGGCCGGCATTATAGGCCGCCACAGCCAGGATGATGTCCTCATCGAACATATTAAGCATACGGCGCAGATACCGACAGCCGCCCTCAATATTCTGCCTGGCATTAAAGGCGTTCCCCACCTGCATATCCCCGGCGGTTCCCGGCATGAGCTGCATCAAACCCTTGGCGCCACGGTACGACACGGCATAACAGTCAAAATTTGACTCCGCTTCAATGACCGCCCGCACCAGATGGGGATCCAGCTTATATTTTTTTGAGGATTCACGGATATAGAGTTCGTATTCCCGCTTGTCCGTCTGTTTCCGATATTTTCGCAGATATTGCGCGTGGCTACGATCGTTGAACTTCGTGCCGGAAGGGGCATTAGAAAAATGCACCGTGCCGTTTTCGGCGATATAGCTGTACACCTCTGCCTGGACCGTACCGCCAAGGGTCAGAAGCAAAGCCAGCGCCAGGAGGGCAATATGGAAGGAACGGTTTGCAGGGATCATTCATCTAGTCTAGTCATTGAAGGGTTAAGAAGCAAGTCTCCTTTCCTCTTAACCCATTGCAAAGCGAAATGACCGTGTCTATTTCTGACGTTTTTCCCAATCCTTCAAGAAGGACTCAATCCCGAGATCGGTAAGGGGGTGCTTGGCCAACTGCGCAATGACCTTATAAGGAATGGTGGCAATATCAGCACCAATGAGAGCGGCATCCATGACATGCATCGGGCTGCGGACACTGGCCACGATAACTTCAGACTGGTATCCATAGTTTTCATAGATCGTCATGATATCGGCAATGAGATCCATGCCGGTCTGGGCCAGATCATCAAGGCGGCCGACAAAGGGAGAAACATAGGTCGCGCCGGCCTTTGCAGCCATAAGCGCCTGAGCTGAGGAAAACACCAGGGTTACATTGGTGTTGATATTTTCTGCGGTAAAAATCTTGGTGGCCTTCAGTCCATCCGTGGTCATGGGCACCTTGATCACGATATTCTTGCTGATCTTGGCAAGTTCGCGTCCTTCCCGCACCATACCATCACAATCGAGGGAGATAACCTCAGCAGAGATAGGGCCATCAACCAATTCAGCGATCTCAGCGATAATCTTTTCAAAAGGCTTATCTTCGCGGGCGATAAGAGTCGGGTTGGTGGTCACGCCGTCAACCATTCCCATATCCACGGCTTTTCTGATCTCGTCAATATTGGCGGTGTCGATAAAAAATTTCATACATTCTCTCCTGAGTTAGAAATAATCCTAAATTGTACTCATACATTGGCAAAATTAATTGTGTCCCTCTTTAAACGCATCACAACATTTCTGGCTACAAAAATAATACATTTTGCCGTTTTTCTCGATTTTCAGGGCTGATGACTGGGGAACATAGGTATGACACACGGGATCTTCCTGGAGAATATCCTCATTGGGGGCAAGTTGTTCCGTTTTGCCGCCAACCTCCTTCTTGGAGCTGAAGATGACACGGTAGAGGATATAAAACAGAATAGCCAGAATCAAAAATCGAATGGGATGCATTAGAGCCATGCTCCTTTCTGGACATCGTCGCCGGCACACGCGCGTTTGAGCATTTGTGACGACTGTTCCAGCACGGGGTGAATATGGTCCGGCGCCACTTCCGCAAGGGGCGCCAGCACAAAAAGTCTGCGGCTGATTTCAGGGTGGGGAATTTCAAGATCCGGTTCTGAAAGGATCAGATCATCATAATAGAGGATATCCAGATCCACTGTGCGGTCCATGCCGCGACTCCGGTCCCGTCCCATCTCCTGCTCGACCCGGAGCATCTCCTGCAGCAAGGCCCGGGGGGTGAGGCTGGTCTGCAGGACGCCAACAGCATTGGTAAACCAGTTGTCGCTGTCCATACCCACCGGGGCGGTGCGATAGGGTGAGGAAAGGGTGAGCAGGGTAATATCACTATGACCTCCCAGCCTCTTCCAGCTCTCCTGAACATTGACGCGGGTATCGCCAAGGTTTGAACCCAGGCCGATAAAGACAAGTGGCATCACAACTCCCTTACTCTGTTTTCAAGACGGCCAAGCCCGGCAATTTCAACAACCACAAGGTCTCCGTCCACAAGGCGGCCGACCCCGGCCGGCGTGCCGGTGGCGATCACATCCCCCGGGTTCAGGGTCATCACCTGGGAAATGTAGGCGATGAGTTCCGCAACCGGCCGGATCAGATCAGCGGTACTCCCATCCTGACGGGGTTCGCCGTTCACAAACGAGCGGACCCGCATCCGAGTCACATCAAGGCCGGTCCGGATCCATGGTCCCATGGGGCAAAAGGTATCAAACCCCTTGGCCCTGGTGAACTGCACATCGGACTTCTGCAGATCCCGGGCAGTAACATCATTGATACAGGTGCAGCCGAAAACAGAATCCAGGGCCGCGGCCGCCGTCACATTCTTAGTCGTTCTGCCGATGACCACGCCCAGTTCCGCCTCATACTCCACCTGTTTTGACTGGGCGGGAAGGAGAATCGTCTCCCCGGCACCAATGAGGGCGGACGGCGGTTTCAAGAAGAGGAGCGGTTCCTTCGGTATCTCCACCCCGAGCTCTTTGGAGTGGAGTGCGTAATTAAAACCAATACCGACAATCTTGGAAGGGACACAGGGAGGGAGAAGACGGGTGCCAGCCAGATCGAGTTCTTCGCCGGAATAGAGACATGCAGCATAGGGGGACTGGAGTAATAACCGGACCGTCCCCGCATGGATGACACCATACCGGGGACCTGATTCCGTCTGACAGCGAACAACATCCATAGTCGGTCTTTTCCAGATAACTCGTTGCAAACTACATGGTCAGGCCCCTGGAAAGTAGGTGCAGGGGCCGTATCAAGATCCTACAGGTCAGCCAGACCCAGGACGTCAAACATGGTGAACATGCCCGTATCCTTGCCGGCAACCCAGGCGGCCGCCTCAGCCGCACCCCGGGCAAAATTATCCCGGCTATGGGCGCGGTGGGTCAGTTCCAGACGCTCGCCCGGGCCGCAATAATAGATGGTATGCTCACCAACAATATCACCGCCGCGGATCGTCTGAATGCCGATCTCGGTCTTGGTCCGTTCGCCGATGATGCCGTTGCGTTCGTACACGCCGACCTCGCTCAACTTGCGGTCAACCCCCTCGGCCAGCATCTCTCCGAGGCGCAGGGCCGTGCCGCTCGGGGCATCCTTCTTCTGATTATGGTGAAGTTCGACAATCTCCATGTCATAATCATTGCCGAGGATGGAGGCCACCTTCTTGGCAATCTTGAACATCACATTCACGCCCACCGCCATATTGGCCGACTGGACCAGCGGCATATCAGCGGAGAGCGCCTTCAGGGTGTCGAGATTATCCTGACTGAGCCCCGTTGTGCCGATCACCATACCCGTCTTGTGGGCGGCACAGACCTTGGCAAAACCCATGGTCGCGGTGTGAAAGGTGAAATCAATGAGGACATCCGCCTCAGCAACAATGGCTTCCAGGGAATCGGAAATAGCGACGCCAATGGTGCCGTACCCGCCGATCTCACCAATATCACGCCCCACGGCAGGGCTGCCGGGCTGCTCAAAACCACCAACGAGCTCAAGGGATGCATGCTGGTTCACCATATATCCGATGCGCTGACCCATACGGCCTGCGGCACCGGCAATTATTACTTTTATCATTTTCTTTTCCTTCGGAAAAAAGGTTCAAGGAGCAAGATTAAAGGTACAAGACTAAGGAAAACGAGCACGAATTAAAACACGCCACAAGCCTTACGCCTTTGACCTTGAACCTAATAATTAAATAAGCCCCTGCGCTTTCAGAACAGGCAGCATCTTCTGCAGCGCATCCTCGCCCATCGTCCATAAAGGCTGACGGGGAACACCCGACTTGATCTTACCCATGAGCTCAAGGGCCTTCTTGGCCGGTACAGGATTGGTATCAAAGAACATGGACTGCATCAGGGGAAAGAGCCGATACTGAATCTCCCGCGCGGTAGGAATATCACCAGCAAGGGCGGCATTCATCAGATCACTCATGCCTTTCGGATCAACGTTGGACGTTACAGAGATAACCCCTGTACCACCGAGCAGAACCAGGGGCAGACAGGTGAAATCATCACCGGACATCACGGCAAAATCCGCAGGACATTGACGAATGACATCACAGGCCCGATTCATATCAGCGGTGGCTTCCTTAATCCCGACGATATTCTTCACCTGGGCACAACGGGCCACGGTGGCGGCGCTCAGATCAATGGAGGTCCGGCTGGGTACATTATACAGAATAATAGGGATATCAACCGCCTCAGCCACCGTCTTGAAATGCTGATACAACCCTTCCTGTGAAGGTTTATTATAATAGGGTGTGATAACCAGCGCCCCATCCGCACCCGCATCCTTGGCATGCTGCGTCAACTCAATGGTCTCAGAGGTCGAATTGGAACCCGTCCCGGCCAGAACCGGCACACGGCCGTTAACGGTCTTAACGGTCAACTCGACCACCCGATGGTGCTCGGCATGGGACATGGTTGCCGACTCACCAGTGGTGCCGCACGGAACGATGCCATGGGTGCCGCCGGCAATCTGCATCTCAATGAGATCCTGCAAACCCTGCTCATCAATCTTACCATCAATGAACGGGGTGACTATGGCAACAAAGGCTCCGCGAAATGGGTTCATCATGTATCTCCTCATATTTCAGGTGATTCGTCCAGAGCGGTTCAGGCTCCCAGACTCAAAGAATCACCTCTTAATTATAATTATTTTCGTATATCAATAAGCAGGTCAGACGCAGGGCCTATTGCACAACACCCTGAACCACGAACCCTCTTCTCTAACGCAGCGCTTCCGGATCCAGCACCCCTTCATAGATGAAATGGGCCGGTCCCTCGAGAAACACGCCGGAAATTTTCTTTTCTGCACCATCATCCAACGTAAAATAGATGTTCAACACCTCGCCGCCGGAGGTGGTCACGGCAACGGGAGACTCGACAAGCCCTAAGAGGCCGCCGAGCAGACCGCAGGCCACAGCCCCGGTGCCACAGGCCATGGTTTCATCTTCCACGCCCCGCTCATAGGTCCGCACCAGCAGACTTGACTTTCCGGTACACTCTGCAAAATTTACATTGGTGCCGGCAGGCTGATACCGCGCATGGAACCGCACCTCATGGCCCCATTGCTTCACCGGTGTTGTTTTATTATCCTCAACAAAATACACCGCATGGGGCACACCCGTATTGGAAAAATGACTGATGCGGCTCTCCCCACCAAAAACAAACTCGGCATTCAGCGTCGTGTCCTGGGGCAGGGTCATTTCAAGCTTCACCAGATCACCCTTGACCTCGGCACGAATCAAACCCGCCTGGGTCATAAAGGACATGGAGGCCGGCGCAATGGATTTTGCGTGGGCATACCGGGCCGCACAACGGGCACCGTTCCCGCACATCTCCGCCTTTGAACCATCCGCGTTATAAAACTGCCACTGAAAGTCGGCGTCAGCTGATTTTTCAATGAGAATCAACCCGTCCGCCCCCACAGAGAACATGCGCTTGCACACCTTTTTGGCAAAGGCGGACTGTTCTTTGGGGGGGATAAAGGGGTCACGGTGGTCAATGATAATGAAATCATTGCCGGTGCCGCTCATTTTTGTGAATTTAATTTGGTGGCTCATAACAATACTTTTTTGAACCACAGATGAACACTGATGAGCACAGATAAAAAACCAACTTCAACCCAATCCGTGTGTATCAATGTTCATCCGTGGTTCCCTTTTCTCTACTCAGGGATCGATTCCCCAGCAATTAACATTTCAAGGGTTTCCCGCTTGCGGATGATATGGAACGTATTCCCATCCACCAGCACCTCGGCAACCCGCGGTCTGGAGTTATAATTGGATGACATGGTGAACCCGTAGGCGCCGGCGCTCATCACCGCAAGGAGATCATCGGTCTCGCTCACCGGAACCTCTTGATCACGGGACAGGAAATCCCCGGTTTCACAGATAGGGCCGACCACATCTCCCGGCTCGACCCCCTGACCGCGATCGGTCACGGGCAAGATCGCGTGGTACGCGCCGTACAGGCTGGGTCGGGCCAGATCATTCATACCGGCATCAACAATGGTGAATTTCTTGCCGCCCTGTTTGGTGTACAGCACCTTGGTCACCAGAATTCCGGCATTGCCGACAATGACCCGTCCCGGTTCAAGAATCAGGGTGCAGCCCGTATCACCAAGTTCCTCTTCAAGGGCCTTGGCGTAGACAGCGGGCTCTGGCGGCGTTTCCGCATCATAGGTAATCCCCAGACCGCCGCCAAGATCAATATATTTAATCTCAAGACCGGCATCCTGCAGACTGCCGACAAAGGTCTTCACCTTCTGCAGCGACTCCACAAAGGGGGACACATCGGTGAGCTGCGAACCAATATGGCAACTCACCCCGACAATGTTGATATGGGAGAGACTGTCCGCCTCTTTATACACGTCTAACGCCGTTTGAATGGGAATACCGAACTTGTTCTTGGCAAGACCGGTGGAGATATAGGCGTGCGTCTTGGGATCGACATCGGGGTTGACCCGGAAGGAAACAGGGGCCTGAATATCCAGGGCCGAGGCGACATCCTGCAGGGCGAGGAGTTCCTGCTGGGACTCCACATTAAACATGAGGATGCCGGATTCGAGGCCGTATTTAAGCTCATCACGGGTTTTACCGACGCCGGAATAGACGATCTTCTGCGGATCCATTCCAGCCTTCAAGGCGCGGAACAACTCGCCGCCGGAGACAATATCCGCTCCGCCGCCAAGACCTGAGAACAGATGCAGGATGCCGATATTCGAGCAGGATTTTGTCGCAAAACAGGTGATATGATCCACTGAAAAGGCGGAATCAAAGGCCTGAAAATGCCGGGTCAGGGTCGCCTTGGAGTAGAGATAAAAGGGCGTGCCAACCTGGGCTGCGATTTCGGCAACAGCCAGATCTTCACAATGGAGAGACTTATTTTTATATTCAAAATGATTCATGCTTGTCTATACAGCTATGGTGCTGTGTACCTCACTTTCAGTGAATATTCCGACTCGTTTTGGCGCAGACCCATGTCAAACGACGTCACGACAAAGTAATGGATGCCCGGGGCAAGGGGCGTAACATCCTTAAAACCAATAGCACCCTTGGGAGCCGTACCGATCCGCTGCCACTCGGTATCCCCTTCCTGCCGGTGATACACACGATAGCCGCCGAGATCCTTATCCGTGGACGGTGTCCAGTGGAGCTGAATGCCCTGCAGCAGCCCGACCACCTCAACATTTCGGGGCGGCACAGGAGGCACCATATCCAGCGCCATACCTGAAACCGTTGCACTGGCGTGACCTGCGGTCTGGAACCCATCGGCGATCGTTACCGCGCGGACATTATAATAATAGGTCTGCTCATTGGCAACACCACGATCCACATAACGGGGCTCAGGGGTCACACCACCGACCGGGGCCAGTTTTGTGCGGCTGGTTCCGCGGTACACCTGGTACTGCACATCGACCGCTTCACTGCCGTCATCACGTTTTGTCACAGGCAGCCAGGTCAGGGTGAGAACCAAATCTCCCACCTCAACCGCCACATCCATCGGGGAAAGCAGGGCCGGCTGCTGACTGAAATCCACCCGGTTCGACTCCGCACTCTTGATCCGCCATCCCGAATCAGACTGGACCATGTACACATAATGGTAACCCGGCTGTAAATCCTTATCCACATAGGTCAGCGTAGCCTTTGGTTCTGCACCCCGACCATCCACCTTGATCACCTGGTCATACACAACAGGACATTCCTGACAATAATCCGCTTCAGGAATCATGGCCTTATGGAGGTGGAAGGTGCGGATATTTTCAATGGACCTGCCGTCAATGGAACGTTCCGGATAGGTCCACCACAGGGTGGCCCCGGTGTCATCGGCCCGATACTGCAACGTCCGGATCGGCTCCGGGATAACCGAATTCGGAGGCACAGGAGGTGTCTTCCGGCCACACCCCACCAGCATCACCAGCACACCTATACAGACGATACCCCTTCTCATGCGAGCGCCTCCAGCATCCGTTCCGCCTTCTCCAACGCCTCGGTCACCCGCACCAACCCTGTTCCGCCCAGGGAATTCCGGCTGTTGACCGATCCCTCAACCGATAAAATCCCAAAGACATCCGCTTCAATCACCGGGGAGAACTGCTGCAGCTCTTCCAGAGAAAGTTCGGTTAATTCCTTGGAGTTGTCAATGCAGTAGGCCACGGTTTGACCGACAATGGAATGGGCGTTGCGAAAGGGTACATTTTTCAGCACCAGATAATCCGCCAGATCCGTCGCCGTCATATACCCGCCGCCGCTTGTGGCTGCAGCCAGGGTGCCGGTGTAAAATTTCATATTGGCAAGAAGTTCCGCCATGATGGAAAGGGACTGACTCACCGTATCAATGGTGTCAAACAGCGGTTCCTTGTCTTCCTGCAGATCGCGGTTATAGGTCATGGGAAGCCCTTTCAGCAAGGTCAGCACGGACATGAGATTGCCGATGACCCGACCGGATTTGCCGCGGATGAGTTCCGGAACATCAGGATTCTTCTTCTGGGGCATGATGGAACTGCCCGTACAGAACCCGTCCGACAACTCAACAAACTTAAATTCTTCCGTGGACCAGAGGATCAGCTCTTCCGACAACCGGCTGAGATGCACCTGGATCATGGCGCAGGTGGAACAGAACTCGACGATGAAATCACGATCCGCCACGGTATCCATGGAGTTTGCGGTGATGGCCGGGAAATCAAGTTCGCGGGCGACAAATTCACGATCAATGGGTAACCCCGTACCC
>JBFFNY010000015.1:0-12802 GCA_041562955.1 Desulfurivibrionaceae bacterium
CGCATGGCATTTCGCCAACCATGAAGATTGCCAATTCCCTTGTGTTGTCATTTTTAAGTTCTGAGGGTTGCATAGGGTAAATAACCTTTAATCTTGAAGGTAATGATTAACTTGTTCGATTATTTTTTCCCGATCAAGTTTAATGAGGTAGTTGTCGATCCCGGCAAGTCTTCCCGCTTCTTCCGCAGCTTCACCTGCCACAGAAGTAACGGCTATGATGGGAAGGTTGCTGTATTGGTCATTTTTCCGGATTTCACGGGTGAGCTCCAGTCCGTCCATGTTCGGCATTTCGATATCGGTAATGACCAGATCAATAGTTTCATTGGCCAGGACCTCCAGAGCTTGAAGGCCATCTTCTGCAGTGTGAGGAATATAACCTGCCTCTTCTATGAAGAGCTTGATCTGGTTTAAGAAGAAGAGGGAGTCCTCAACGATGAGAATATTTCTTCCCAACCCATTGTCATCCTCTGCATAGGTGTGTCTCTGGGTCGTAACAGACCATTCGGGCATAATCGTGGTGATGATGCCGTAGAGATCAATAAGAAGTGTAATTTGCTTGTCAATGATCAGCGAGCCGATGATCCCGGGTTGTCTGTGGGTTACATCGTCAATGGTGGCATTGGTTTCAATAATGTCGACAATTTCACTCATCAGAATGCCGACTTCGCGATCACATATTGAAAAAACAATGACATAGCATAATTCTTTGGATTCGTCGCGGTAGCTGACATTTGCCACTTCTTCAATGCCGAACAACGGTAAGCTCCCGTTCCGGTAGTGAATGTTCTTTCGTCCACCTGTTATCGCAATATCCGATGATTTTATGCGCTCAATACGGGAGATCAGGGTGAGGGGGATAGCCATTTGCTCATCTTCACCATTCTGGACAATGAGCATGGATTGTGAATCTTCCTGTTTGCTCTTCTCTTGCTGGAGTAATGTCGATTGGGCTTGAAGTGAGCTGGAAACAGTGGTGAGGTTCATGGTTGAGCTTAAGCCAACGACATCCAGGATAAGGGCCACAGACCCATCACCTTGAATTGTGGCGCCTGAATAGACATGACATTTTCGCAGATGAGTCCCCAGTGGTTTAACAACAATCTCCTCAGAATCAAGAAGCCTGTCCACGATAAGTCCGTAATTATGATCACCGGAAGAAAGAACAAGAATATTGTAGGCGCTATGGGGATGTTGTCTGCGATCAGTAGACTCTTCACGCTGGGACTGTTCTGGTGTCGCGGTCTCTTCATTATGGGCCGCAAGGGATCGGCGGTCAACAATGGATTGGCGTTTGTCATTGACCGCTTTATGGGTTTTGGGATCAATATAGGTACGATGTTGTATCTGCAATGCATCAGCGAGGTGAATAAGGGGCAGCAGCTCACCGCGCAGGCGCATAACTAAGGCAGAGCCAATCTTTTCAATTCTGCGTTTTACCTGCTCCGCCGGGATACGGACAAGTTCGAGCAGGTTGACTTGGGGTATGGCGTACCGTTCATTCTGGGTTTCAATGATGAGGCTTGGGATGATTGCAAGAGTCAACGGCAGCTTGATTGTAATCGTTGTTCCTGTATTCAGAGCTGTTGTGACATCGATCACGCCGCCGAGCTTGTTGAGATTGGTAAAGACCACATCCATACCAACCCCGCGGCCGGAGATATCAGAGACCTCCTGGGCCGTGGATAATCCAGGGGTGAAAATGAGTTTGGCTAACTCCTTATGGGACATGGCTTCCAGCTGTGCCGCGTCATGGGTTCCCATTTTTAATGATTTTTCTTTAAGGCGCTCAACGTTGATTCCTGCACCGTCATCCTGAATTTCAATGATGACTTGCCCCCCCTCATGAAAGGCACTCAAGCGCAATGTTCCTGTCGGATTTTTCCCCTTTTCAACCCGAGCATCAGGCATTTCAATGCCGTGGTCAATGGAGTTGCGGACAAGATGTGTTAGAGGATCGCCGATGGCTTCAATAATAGTCTTGTCGAGATCAACATCTTCACCTTCAATAATCAGGTCAATTTGTTTGCCAAGATCACGCGTGAGGTCGCGAACAACTCTTTTGAACTTATTAAAGACATTGCCCACCGGTTGCATTCTGGTGGACATAATAGCTTCTTGTAATTCAGATGTAACTTGATCAAGGCGTTGGCTGACAGTGTCGAAACCCTGTGGATTATTGGACGTGACCGCCTGGACAAGCTGGTTCCGGGTGAGAACTAATTCCCCGGCAAGGGTCATGAGGTTGTCGAGGATTTTCACATTCACCCGAAGGTTGGACTCCGCCTTAAACACTTTTGCTGGTGGAGGTGTTTTCTTTGCAGTTTTTGACGCAGGAGGTTGGCGGGGTTCCTGGGGCGCACGCTCAGTGGTTCCGGTGTCAAGGGTTTGGGCAACAGCTGTTTCTGGAACAATTTCTTGTGAAGATTCAGGGGAGGAGACAGCCATTTCATGTTCAAAGGTTGGGACAGGAGTCTGGGGGGATTGTTGGCCAAGTTCCGCAGAGACAGCACCGGTCACCTTGTCAGGGGCAAGTTCCAGAAAACCTGTGAGGAGTTCCACCTCCATGATTGTCCCGAACAAAATGAAAAACGGCAGGTGTAACGGGCCAGATTCGTCGTCCAGGCCACCGACGGAACCAATATCAACAAGACTGTCGAACAGTTCGCCGGTCTGTTGGAGTTCATGAATCACGTCGAGGGGCTTCTTGTTTTTTTCTTCAATATCGGCAAGGAGGTCGTATTCAATCAGGAACATATTCTTGCCTGATTTTACAGCCTTTTCGTATTCATATTTGTTGATGGTGAAAAGATCCGGCCTTGTGGGGGAGCCGACAGTGATGAAGGTTTCCAGATCCTCTTTATCCTCTTCCGCAACAGAGTTTTCAATAATATCTTTAAGGTCAGCCACAAGAGAGGTGATATCAACGGTATTGCTGTTTGTGACATCACGTATCATGCCTGTGAGTAAATCGGTTGATGCTAAAAGAACACTGACAATGGCAGGGGTGGGGATGAGCTCATTATTGCGAACCATGTTCAGAACATTTTCGCCATTATGGGCTAAATCTTTGACTTTTTCCAGACCAAGGAAGCCAGCACCACCTTTAATTGAATGGACAGCTCGGAAAACTTTATTGACAACATCAGAATCAATATTGGCGCCATTTTCTTCAATGGATAATAAATCAGCCTCGATGCCATCAAGATGCTCAAGGGCTTCTTCTGTAAATGCCAAGAGGGTTTCGTCCTCTTCAATGATTGCCATGAATACTCCTCATAATTCAATTGCTTGCAAACGATAAAATAGGGGCAGATAAGTTTTAAACTGTCAGGGTGAAGTGGTTGTCCAGGCGCATAACTTTGAACAATTGCATAATATCACTTGAAATGTTTTTGAGTTCCACTTCATCTCCACCCGTGTCGATCAGAGAGTTTCTTGTGGAAATGAGAAGGCCAAGGCCGGAAGAATCAATCATTTCAGTACCAGAGAGGTCGATGATGATTTTCTTCTCGCCACTGTTGACGATCTCAAGAAATTCCTTTTTAAGATCGTCACACTTGGACGCGACAATGTCAATTCCAGGTTTAATCGTAACAACACCATCTTTTCTTTCAATATGACTCATGATTTGACTCCTTAATAGTATAAATTAAATTGTTATTTAGGTTAATGGGTTGTGAATCTCATCCATAAAAAAAACTAAGAGGGTTGCAAATCTTTATGGAGATATAAAATGTTGCCCTTTTCGTTATAGTGAGCATCGAAGTTGAATTTTGCCATGCTGCAAAGTCCCCGGCCATGGGTGCATTCCGGGGAAACCAGTTGTTTCGCCAAAACTGCTTTCCAGTCAAAACCGTCGCCTTCATCTTCAACTCTGAGCTTCAATGTCTCAGGTGATAACTCTATGTCAACGGTGATTGTCTTTGATCTGTCCTGGCGGCATCCGTGGATAACAGCATTATTTATGGCTTCCCGCATGATGTAATTATAGGTGAAAATATTGCCTGTGATTAAATTCTCCTTGAGAAAAGCTATCATTTTCGGCAAAACCTGATCAACTGCATTCAGTGACGCCGGCAGGGTAATGTGGAACGTTGACGCGGGCTTGGAGGAAGAGGTCATGGTGTTTCCTCTCTCTGCTGCAGATATAGCGTCAGTGGACGATTTTCGATAAGAGAAACTTGTAATCGCTGGCTTATGTGCATAGTGGCTTTCATCTAATGACTGGCTGTAGACGGCTTCAGTGTCATGGATTTGCGGAGCATGATTGTAATTAAAAACGTAAGTGCTTTTGCTGACAGAAATAATCTTTTCAATAATGATTATTTCATTTGCCTAAAGGGAAAGTCAATTTTTATTTTACGAGGAAAAAGAAAGAGGAGATGGACTTGAAGGGATAATGGTTAGGGTTGGAAAAGATGGGTGCGTGATAACATGGACCCATACCCTGTCAGGGTGATAATTCGTGTTTGTTCTTTTGTCTTCATGTCGATGACGAGACGATTTGCAGGAGTGAGAGATCCGAGTCTGTCCGGCCATTCAATAACACAGACCCCATCGCCGTAGAGATAGTCTTCAAACCCGAGTTCAATGATTTCCTCTTCGTCATGCAGGCGATACAGGTCCATGTGGTAGAGGACGAGGTCTCCATGGTATTCATGGAGCAGGCTGAAGGTCGGGCTTGTGATATAACAGCTTTCAGGGACGCCAAGCCCATAGCCAATGGCCTGGGTGAGTGTGGTCTTGCCGGCGCCAAGATCTCCATTGAGAAAAAGAATATCTCCAG
The DNA here is from genome assembly GCA_041562955.1 of Desulfurivibrionaceae bacterium. Lineage (GTDB taxonomy): Bacteria > Desulfobacterota > Desulfobulbia > Desulfobulbales > SURF-16 > JAJRUT01. The sequence continues at coordinate 4,787 of JBFFNY010000015.1, forward strand.
GGGTGACGAGGCTTGCTATGTGTCGGCCAAACGACACCGTGTCTTCCAGTGAGGAGAGGGTGAAGGAGATGGGATTGTTCATTGTTGAGCTTTCTTGTGACAAAAGAGGCATCGGTATTTTGGAGGATGTGATTCAGGCAGGGGCATGACGCCTTCAGGATTGTGGCAGGAACTGCATTGCGCATCCGCCTCTTTTTTCTTCATGGTATAGAACTTCTGGTGGGTGTCGTCAAAAGGGATTTTTGCGGTGGTTTCTTCGGGCGCCTGCCATAAAAAGACAAAGAGGCCGGCGCAGAAGAGGAAAAACAGTACATTGTAAAGAAACGTTTTCTTTTTGTTGCTGTCCATGTTGATCGACCTAATGTCCCATTTCGAGGGCTGAAAAGGGAATAAGTTTTAATCTGAGGGCAAGCACAAGGGTTTCCATAATTGCCCGGCAGTGGGGTTTTGATTTTCCCGATAATAAAAGAATCTTCGTGTGCCGGCTATGGTTTTTTATAAGACGTGTCAGTTTGGTCGCCGGGTGCGCTGGGTTCAAAATGATGTTTGCAATCTCTTCTCCGGAGAGGATAGCGGGCAGTATGCCTTCGCCGGTGAGTCCCGATGCCAGTCCTGCGGCGTCGCCGACGAGGAATATATTGTTGAACTGGTGTCCCCTATAGTCGAAAGAGATGTTGGCCGCCTGTGGAGATAATGAGGCGTAATTGATCCCTTTGGCATCCATCCACCGGTGAAGTTTTTCCTTTAAGGCTTTGGGAGGCATATCTTCGCGAAAGCAATAGGCCCCGACTGAGGTGCGCTTTGCCTGGGGAAAGATCCACGCATATCCTGTGTTGAAAACCGCAGGGTCCAGGTGCCAGACCATTTCTGGCAGGACTTCCGGTATATGGTACTGGATTCCGGCACCAATGCGTTTTGTGGGTATTTTAAGGTGGCGGCGTACCAGTGAATTTGCGCCGTCTGCACCAATCAAGGTGTCAAAAGAATAGGTTGCCTTCTCGGTTTGGATCGAATTCCCATGAATGGAACGCACCAGACATCCGGTCTGAATAACAGCACCGGCCTGCTCCGCCTGCTTGGCCATCCACCTGCCGAGGGCTTCACGGTTCAGGGTGGAGACAATCGGTTCCCCGCCCCTTATAATGGTGTTCTGCCAACCGGAGGAAACGTGCTGGTCCGGGAATCCCTGTTCAATGAGATGGGGTGGAATGGTATGGGTTTGCCCTGAAAGTGTAATGCCTCCGGCACATATTTTAGGGCCGACACGGGTATGGCGTTCACAGACCAGGACTTGCCTGTTGTTTTCGGCAAGAACCTTTGCGGCGCTTAAACCGCCTGGTCCTGCGCCAATAATAATGGTGTCGAAATGGTTTGAAATCATGGGGCAAATTGGTTGACATGAGTAGGATTTTTGCGGATATACTCTTCACTGTTGCGATTGGAAAATAGTGGGGTAGGGCTGGTTATGCAAGAAAAAACTTTAATCATGCCAATGGATCAGGTAGGTTGATTGCTTGTTATCTTAACATTAAATAAATGGTTTGGAGTGTGGAATGGGTACATTGTCGTCTGGAAGAGGAAGTCGTTCTCGAGGAAATGGCACAGCAATCTTGATCGGCCTGTTTGTGTTGATCATGCTGGTCAGTTGTGGTGTGCTCGTGTACCTGGCTGAACGTGAACCGCCAGAGATTATTCCTGCCCCTGTTGCAAGTCTTCTCGGGGCCTCAACACCGATCGGGTTCCAGGTCATTGATCGTCGTTCAGGTCTGAAACAGGTTAAGGTCGTTTTAAATCAGAACAATCAAAGTAAGGTTCTGTTTGAAAAGAAGTTTCCTCGAACCACCTGGATTGGTCAGATTGGTCTTGGCGAACTGGCTGAGACCATTCTTCTTGATACCCAGAGACTGCATATTGAAGATGGTCCGGCGCAACTGATATTCACCGCAGTGGATTATTCCCTTTGGGGTTTTGGCGCGGGGAATGAGACCCGCATCGTCGTTGACCTCAATTTTGATACTCAACCACCCCATGTCGTTCGCCTCGACTCCCCCCGTTATATTCGTCCTGGTGGCGCAGGAATTGTGATTTATAAGATCACTGAAGAGGTGGCGAAACACGGGGTGAATGTGAACGGTTATTTTCACCCGGGGTTTCCTGTTGAAGGCAAACAGGATGTGTTCGGTGCTCTTATTGCGCTGCCGTTTGACAGTACGAAAATTACAGATGCCCATGTGGTTGCCGTTGACCTTGCCGGTAATGGCGGGACAGCTCCTTTTGGTATGATCGTCAAGAATAGAAAATTTAAATACGATACGATTCAAATACCCGAGTCCTTTCTCTCCCTTAAGATCCCGGAATTCACGCAGTATTATCCCGAAATGACAGGCGCCTCCATTGATCAGTTTGTCTACATAAACACCAAGGTGCGTAAAGAAAACCGCGCGGCTATTGCTCAGCTTTGTATGAATCCTCTGCCTGAAAAGCTCTGGTCCGGCCGCTTTACCAGGATGTCCGGTGCCGGGCGTGCCGGTTATGCCGATCACCGTAATTACGTGTATAATGGCAAAACCGTGGATAAGCAGGTGCATCTGGGGATGGACATTGCCTCGGTTCGCCATGCCCCGGTTAAGGCTGCAAATAAGGGCAAGGTTATTTTCACCGATTATCTTGGGATCTACGGAAATATGGTGCTTTTGGATCATGGTACCGGTGTCTTTACCTTGTACTCGCATATGAGTCAGATTGGTGTTGTCGTTGGTGATATCGTTATGAAAAACGGGGTGCTCGGCGCCACCGGGACGACCGGTATGGCAGGTGGTGATCATTTACATTTCGGGGTGCTGGTGAACGGCATTATTGTTGATCCGCTTGAATGGTGGGACGCCTCATGGCTTGATTTACATATTGAGAGTTATTTTAAATAGATGTCGCTGGTGCATGACTTCCCGTTGTTTTCTTCTCCCCGTAGCCATCATTTTCTGGCTGCGGGGATTTTTTTATAGAGATCTCCTCCGTGTCAAAAATAAAAATTCTTCCTGAACATATAGCGAATCAGATTGCCGCCGGTGAAGTGGTCGAGCGCCCGGCGTCTGTGGTTAAGGAATTTGTTGAAAACGGTATTGACGCCAATGGGACACAGATCACCGTTGAAGTCGAGGGCGGCGGTACCCGGTTGATTCGCGTTATTGATAATGGTGAGGGCATGGATGCGGATGATGTCCTGCTCTGCCTCGAGCGGCATGGCACCAGTAAAATTCGGGAAAGTGAAGACCTTAACGCCATCGGGACCTTGGGTTTCCGCGGGGAGGCGGTGCCGTCAATCGGTTCCGTCTCAAAGCTTACCATCATCTCGAGAACGAGGGATGCGTCCCTGGGCTGCCAGGCCGAGATTCATTACGGTCAGGTGCGTAAGGTTCATGAAATGGGATGCAGTCAGGGCACCATTATGGAGGTGCGGAATCTCTTCGGTAATGTCCCGGCCCGCCGTAAATTTCTCAAGTCAACCCGGACCGAATTGAGTCATATTGATGAGGTCATCGTGTCCATGGCCCTGGCTCACCCGGCGCTTGGTTTTCGATATATCGTTGATGGCCGGATCATTCAGGATTTTCCTGCCCAGAGCTCCCTGCGTGACCGCGTAATACGTATCTATAAGATGGGGCAGGATCCTCTGGTTGAGATTGACTGTTCAGGAACCGTGAATCTCCAGGGATGGCTTACTGCCCCGGATGCGGTGTCGGGCGTTGCTGCAAAGTTGCGGTTTTTTGTGAATGGCCGTGCGGTCCGGGATCGTATGGTCAGTCACGCTGTTGCGGAGGGGGGCCATGGGTTTTATCTGAAAGGGAGGCGCCCCTGCGGTGTGTTGATGATTCAGGTTGATCCGCACCACGTTGATGTGAATGTGCATCCCACCAAACAGGAAATCCGTTTTCATCGGTCTCAGGATGTGCACCGGGCTGTCGCGGACGGGATTAAACAGGCGTTGCTTACCTATCAGTCCGATGTGAAAAATGTACTGTTCGGTCAACTCGCGCCCAGGGCAGCAGAACCGCCGCAGGAAACGAGACAGGGGAGGCCGCTTGCAAACCTTGCCACAGCAGAACCGCAACGGACATCGTTATTCGCCCATTCGGTTCAGGAGAGAACGCCCCTTGTTCCAGATAACGCTACTCCGTATCAGCAAAAGGCAGCGGTTGTTCCTCAGCCGAAAGATAACGAACAGAAACCTGTTGCTGCACCACCCGTTGCAAAAACGGAACAGGAGGGGCAGGCCGGGGGCAATCCCCTGGGAAAATTAACCTTTCTGGGGCAATTTCACGGCTCCTATCTGGTCTGTGAAAGTGATCAGGGTCTCGTCATTATTGACCAGCATGCGGCCCATGAACGGCTCCTGTTTGAAAAATTAAAGCAACAGGTTCTGGGCTCAGTGGTGACTCAGAAGCTCCTGTTCCCCGAGATGATGACGTTCACTCGGCAACAGGTGGAGGTGCTTGAGCAATATGGTGAGGAGATTCAGAACCTTGGCCTTGAAATTGAACCATTTGGCGGGGAGAGTTATGTTGTTAAGGCGGTGCCGGCTCTCCTCGGGCATCTTGGTCCTGTGGAAATAGTCACCGGTGTCCTGGACCGGTATCTGCTCCCGGAGATGAAGATCTCGCGGGCCACACGCATGGAAGATATGCTGTCAGTCATGGCCTGTAAGGCCGCGATCAAGGCAAGCCACCCGCTTCTCGAGGAGGAGGGGGTGGCCCTGCTGAAACAGATGCTTGAGGCCGAGGTGTTTTCCCACTGTCCCCACGGTCGGCCGGTTTACCGGCTCTTCTCTGCACATGAGGTGAAGAAATGGTTTTTACGCACCTGAGTTATGGAATCAGGTATTGCCAAAAGCTGCGCGCTTGTATAGTGTCTTTTTTCTAAAAAATTACTGATTAATTGTAAACAAGAGGATGTAAATATGACTCAAGCTTTGACTCACACGGATTTTCCTGGCCTTAAATTGGTTAACCGCGGCAAGGTTCGTGACCTGTATGAGGTTGGCGATGCGTTGCTCATGGTCGCCACAGATCGTATATCCGCTTATGATGTGATCATGAATGAACCCATTCCGCACAAGGGCGAAGTGCTGACTAAATTGTCGCTCTTCTGGTTTGATTTCTTGAAAGATGTGATTCCGAACCATCTCATCAGTGCAAATCCTGATGAGTATCCTGCGGAATGTGCACCCTATAAGGATATTCTTCGTGGTCGTTCAATGCTGGTTAAAAAGGCGGAACCCCTGCCGGTTGAATGTATTGTCCGCGGTTATATCTCCGGTTCGTTCTGGAGTGCGTATCAGAAGGATAACACGGTGTGCGGTTTTACCCTGCCGGCCGGGATGAAAGAATCTGAAAAATTTCCTGAAGTGTTATTTACCCCTTCAACGAAGGCCGAACTCGGGTTGCATGATGAAAACATCTCCATCGAGAAGATGGAGGAGCTGCTTGGTAAAGAGGTGACGGCTGAGATCAGTTCCATCTGTGTGAAACTGTATGAGAAGGCTGCCGACTATGCCAGAGAACGGGGGATCATTATTGCTGATACCAAGTTTGAACTCGGCTGGTATGAGGGCAAGCTGATGCTGATTGATGAAGTGCTCACCGCCGACTCATCACGTTTCTGGCCCATGGATGATTATGAGACAGGGCGTGGTCAGGCTTCATTTGATAAGCAGTTCCTGCGTGATTATCTGTCGACACTGGACTGGGATAAGCAGCCGCCAGCGCCACCACTTCCTGCTGAAATCCTGGAAAAGACCGGCGCTCGCTACTTGGAAGCGGTTGAGAAAATTACGGGAAAAGGGTTGTAGGGTTTGTCCGACTGAGGTGTGAGACGTTAAAGGTCAGGAGTGGGGTCGTGCTGTATTGAACACCTCACTCCCCACGTCTCACGCCCCGGTTATAGACCAGCCCCTTGAAGCTCTTCGACAATCTTGGTCTGTTCCTCAGACAACTCTTGCGGGATTGTAACTTCAATTTGGACAAGAATATCGCCGCAGGACTCACTGTTCGGTGCAGGTAAGCCTTTTCCCTTTAAACGCAGTTTTGATTTCGACTGCATTCCCGGTGGAATTTTTACGTTCAATGTTCCCCCGTCAAGGGTGGGTACACTGATGGTGGTGCCGAGTACCGCCTCGGAAAAAGAAACAGCATGTCTGTAAATAAGATTTGCGTCCTTTCGTTCAAACTCGGTATGGGGTTGGATATTAATCCGGAGATAGAGATTGCCGGGCTGGCCTCCCTGGGGTGATTGATTTCCCTTGCCGGTAAGACGTAATTTTTTCCCCCCTTCAATCCCCTTGGGGATTTTCACAGAAACCCGTTCAGCACCACCAGGGGCCACGGTCCGCTCTGTCCCGCTGGCAACCTCTTCAAGGGTGACCCAGAGATCCATGGTGGCATCCTGGCCTTTAGGCGGGGGTGCGCCGCCGCATCCTCCGCCGCCACAGCCGGATCCGCCCTGGGAGAAGAAGGAGTTGAAGCTGGATCCCCCTCCGCCCTGTTGGAACCCGCTGCCGCCGAAGTTCATGCCGAATTCTTTTAAGATGTCGCCAAGGTTTGAGCCTCTGAATATATCTTCCTGGGAGTAACGTTGGGAGAATCCCGCTTCACCATAGGTGTCGTATTGCTGTTTTTTCTTGGCATCGGAGAGGACGGCATAGGCCTCATTGGCTTCTTTGAATTTGTCCTCAGCCACACTATCCCCCGGGTTTTTATCCGGGTGGTATTTGACAGCAAGCTTACGGAATGCCTTCTTGATTTCAGCGGCGGATGCTGTTTTATCGACCCCTAGTTTTTTATAATAATCCATGGTTGTTCTCTATTGGTTATGTCTATTTTAAACAAGACGTACATGATCTCTGTTTTGCGATGGTAAATATAAGGATGGTTGTTCATCTTTACAAGGGACATTCCTTAAAATATCCTCATGATAAAAGGGGGTGGTGACCTCGGTGTACTGATTCCCCTCCTCTTTTGCCCGAGAAGGAGGGGCGAGCGTAATTTGCCAACCCAAAAGGGTCATACCATGTTAAAAAGGGTGAGTCGATCAACAACGGGTAAAGCCGTATTGTTTTAACCCGGTTAAACTCAATTGATCTGGCCCGGCATATGAAGACGGGTGGTATTCGTGAATTTTCTCTTGCCTGTACGTTTACCTGCTGACGTGGGATAATCCTGATCTGAGATGTGTTACTTTCTATAATTTTTAATAAAGACAAACTATGACTGAATCTAATTTCTCCAGCCTGCCCCTTTCAGCGGCGATGCTCTCCAACCTCAATGAACTTGGGTTTAAAACAATGACGCCGGTTCAGGTCGAGAGCCTTCCCCATATCTTGAAGAACTGTGATGTGATCGCCCAGGCCAAGACCGGCAGTGGCAAAACCGCAGCCTTTGGCATTGGGGTACTGCACAAGCTTGATGTTAAAAAGTTTAGAGTTCAAGCGCTTATTCTCTGTCCAACACGGGAACTGGCCGATCAGGTCTCCAAGGAAATGCGTCGTCTGGCGCGTGGGGTCCATAATGTTAAGATCCTCACGCTCTGCGGTGGTGTTGCCTTTGGCCCCCAGTATGGATCCTTACTGCACGGGGCCCATATCATTGTCGGTACCCCAGGGCGGGTGCTACAGCACCTGGATAAAAACAATCTTTCCCTAAGTGATGTAGAGACGCTGGTCCTTGATGAAGCCGATCGGATGCTCGATATGGGATTTGTTGACGACATTAAAAGAATTATCGGTCATGCGCCTCAGCAACGCCAAACCCTTCTTTTTTCAGCAACCTATCCCGACAAGATCATGGATTTAAGTTCTTCTATTCAAAGGAACGCCCTTAATATTCAAACCCGTGGCGACAGTGCAAATAAAATCACGGAATATTTCTATGAAGTTCCCCAGAATAATAAAATTTCGATGTTGATTAAGGCCATAGCCCATCACCATCCTCAAAACATCCTCGTCTTCTGCAATACCAAGGTGCA
>JBFFNY010000016.1:0-12658 GCA_041562955.1 Desulfurivibrionaceae bacterium
ACCAGCCCTGGAACAGCGGGCGCCATGGTCTGCCGGTGGTTCGCAGCTGGCAGGATATCCACAACTGCTGTTTTCCAGCAATATAACCGTCTCCGACTTGTATTGTCACCGCAGCGCGATGTCGAGGAAGGGCGAAAAACAATAAAAAGAAGAGTGGTCGCCTCTTTTCCCTTTGATATTACCCCCGGCCCGGTATATAGTTGTCTCGTTAACTATTAAGGAGTCAACAATGAGCAATCCCACCCGGTCCGACCAGAGTCTTGACGAAAACCCCCTCCCCCGTCTGATTTATTTTACCGCCCAGGACTTCAGGAAGTTGGCGGAAAAGATTCTTAAACCCTACGACCTGACCCTTGAACAATTCCACCCGCTGAAGATTATCTCCACGACCCATGGCCTCACCCAGCGCCAGATTGGCGATGAGTGTAATAAGTCAGCGGCCAATCTCACCCGTATCCTGGACCGGCTGCAGAACAAAACGCTGATTGAACGGCGGAATAATCCGGCTGACCGTCGCACCTCTCTCGTCTTCCTCACTCCCCACGGAGAATCCCTGGTCAAGGAGGTCACCGAGATCCTTGATTCTTTTGCCGAAAAATCGACGCAAGGCCTGACCATCAAGGATCAGCAGATTCTCCGCCGGACGCTTGAGAAAATAACGACCAACCTCCAGCAGATCGAGCTGAACAACTTCAATCAAAACACACCCGAGGAAAGATAATGCGCCTCCTTCACACCCTGCTTTTTATTACGCTCCTGCTTCCCAGCGTCTCAACCGCTCAGGAAATGGTACCGGCCAAGGTCATGACCAGCAAGGTCACGCTGGAGGAAATCAGCCAGACCCAGTCCGTGCTCGGCTTCCTCTACTATGAGCGGGTCAGTCATATCTCAAGCGAACTACCCGGTCTGGTTGCCGCCATCCACGTCCGCGAAGGGGACCAGCTGCAACAGGGAGACGCCATCATTGATCTGAATACCGAAATCCTGGACCGCACCATCGCTCTCACCAGAATCCGCACCACCCAAATGGGTCTGCGCATTGAAAAGGCTGAGAAAAACTTTCAGCGGTTGAAACGGTTGTATGACCTGGAAGGGGTCAGCGAAACGGATTACGAGGACACCTTCTACGCCTACCAAGACCTGATGCAGGAACAACAGGCCATCAACGAGGGGTTGCAACAGCTGCTCATTCAGAAGAAACGCAGCGGTATCACGGCACCCTTTAGCGGGGTAATCCTGAGTAAAAATGTCGACATCGGCGACTGGGTTCAGCAGGGCAAGGAAATCGTCACCATTGGTTCAACCAATGACCTCTTCATCCAGGTACCGGTGGGCGAAACCATGCTGCGGCACATCAGTATCGGCGACAAGGTTCCTGTCACCATTAACGCCTTTGACCGCGAGCTTATCGGCACCATCCACGCCATTGCCCCCAAGGCCGATCCCCGGACGAAGAATGTCTTTTTAAAGGTCAAGATTCCGCCCCAGACCAATATCAGCGAGAACATGTCGGCCACCATCCATGTCGCGGCCAGCGGCAAACAGAAACTCGCCATCATCCCCCGGGACGCCCTGATCAAGTCGCAAGGCCAGGACTTCATCTATACCGTGAAAGAAGGGAGGGCCACGATCCTGCCGGTTCACATTGTCGCCTTTCTGGGTCAAAGGGTGGGAGTGGACAACCCGTATATCAGCGAGGGCATGGACATCGTTGTAGAAGGCAATGAACGTCTGCGCCCTGACCAGCCTGTGACAGTGGCTGGAGAAAAATAATGGACATCATTAAAACCTCCATAGAAAAACCGGTCTCCGTCACCGTGGCCGTGATCCTGGTGGTGCTGTTCGGCCTTATCGGGCTGAACAGGCTGCCCGTGCAGCTCACTCCGGATGTCGAGCCCCCTAAGATCACGGTGAATACCAGCTGGGCCGGTGCAACCCCCTATGAGATCGAAAAGGAAATCATTGAACAACAGGAAGACGCCCTAAAGGGTCTGCAGGGTTTGACCGCAATGGAGAGTGCCAGCTTCAACAGTTATGGCGAGATCTCCCTGTCTTTTGAACTTGGTATTGATCTTGACGCCGCCCTGCTCCGCGTCTCCAACAAGATGAACGAAGTCCCCAGTTATCCGGAGAATGCCGACAAGCCCGTCATTGAAGCCGCCGGCGCCAGCAGCTCACCGGTGATCTGGATGATGCTGAAGACAAAACCGGAGAACAGCCGCCACATCAATGAATTCAAGACCTTTTTTGAAGATAATGTCCGCCAGCATCTTGAACGGGTTCAGGGGGTCGGCTCCCTCTTTGTCTTCGGCGGCACAGAGAACGAGCTGCATATCACCCTTGACAGTGACAAGATGGCCCGCCACAATATCACCATCAACCAGGTCATGGGCGCGGTGCGCAAGAGTAACACCACCATTTCCGCCGGCGTGCTCGGTATCGGCAAAAAAAATTACCGTATCCGCACGGTGAGCCAGTTCCAGTCTCCGGCCGACCCGCTTGGTGTCGTCCTCTTTGATGACGGCTCCAAACGGGTCTATCTCCGTGATGTGGCCGATGTCGCCAAGGGTTTTAAAAAGGAGGATGTCTCGGTTTTACAAAACGGGACGCAAGTCATCGTCGTCGGGGTCCGCAAGGAACAGGGCGCCAACGTCCTGGCCATGACAGCCCAGCTTGAGGCCAAGGTCAATGAGCTGAACAACGGGCTGCTGGCCGAACACGATCTCTACTTCAACTGGGTCTATGACCAGCGCCCCTATATCAATACCGCCATCAACCTCGTGAAGCAAAACGTCCTGGTGGGCGGCATTCTGGCTATCTGCGTGCTCCTTGTTTTTCTTCGCAGCCTGCGGGGGACGATCACGACAGCGGTTGCCATCCCCATCTCCGCCATCGGCACCTTCATCTTTCTATGGGTCATGGGCCGCAACTTAAATGTCGTGAGTCTGGCCGGCATCTCCTTTGCTGTGGGCATGCTGGTGGACAACTCCATCGTGGTCCTGGAAAACATTGATCGCCACCGGAAGATGGGCAAATCCGCCCTGGTCGCCGCCCATGACGGCGCCACCGAGGTCTGGGGAGCGGTACTGGCCTCCACCGCCACCACGATTGCCGTCTTTCTCCCGGTGATCTTCATGCAGGAGGAGGCAGGCCAGCTCTTTCGTGATATTGCCATCGCCATTACCTTCTCGATCATGCTGAGCCTCTTTGTATCAATCTCAGTCATCCCCTCCCTCTTTCATCTCTTTTACCGCAACCAGAAAACCCCGCTGAAGGAGGCCAGAAAGAGTAAAGTCGGTGCTTATTGTGTCGAGAAGCTGATGACGCTCTCCAACCTCTGCCTCAAAAACACAATCAATCGCATCGTCACGGTTGTTCTCTTTACCAGTTTCTCCATTGGCCTCACCCTCATGCTCATGCCACCGGCCGAATATCTGCCCCAGGGCAACCGGAACCTGATCTTGAACATCCTCATTCCGCCGCCGGGCTATTCGGTGGAGAAGATGAAGGAACTCGCCGGTTATATCTACAACGAGGCCGACCCCTACATCAAGGAGGACGGCCGGGATGGCATCCCCCAGATCAAGAATCTTTTCTATGTCGCCTCCGACCGGATGACCCTGTTCGGCGGCATCTCTACACATGAAACCAGGGCCAGGGAGATGATGCCGCTCTTTAACCGCATCATGAACACCATCCCCGGTGTTTTCGGGGTCAGTATCCAGGCCGGCATATTTGAAAGCGATATCGGCAAGGGGAACAACATCGACATCAACGTCTCAGGCACCGACATCAATGCCATGATCAATGGTTCCCGCACCCTCTTCGGCACCGTCAGCCAGAAAATCCCTGGGGCCCAGGTTCGCCCGGTTCCGTCCCTGGAAACAAGTTATCCTGAAGTCCGGATCATCCCCAACAAAGAAAAACTGGCGGCAAACGGTCTCACAGAAGGGGACCTGGGGATCTATATTGATGTCCTGATGGATGGTCGCAAGATTGACGAGTACCGGCCTGCAGGGACCAAACAGGTGGACCTCGTTATCAAGGGGAGTGACGCCACCTACTCGACCCCGGAGGCGATCTTGAAAACGAGTATCGTCAACAGTTACGGCAAACTCATTCGGATCGGCGATGTTGCGGACCTGGTCTACACCGAGGGGATGCCGCAGATCAACCATCTGGAACGGTTGCGCACCATTACCCTCCAGGTCACACCACCTCCAGGGCTGCCGTTACAGAGTGCCATGGAAACGGTGCAGAATGACATCATCCCGAGCCTGCACAAGGCTGGAGCCCTTGCCGGTGTGAACGTGGCTGTGGGCGGCAATGCCGACAAATTAACCGAAACAAGAATGGCCCTGCAGTGGAACCTGCTTCTGGCCCTGCTCATCACCTATCTCCTGATGGCCGCCCTGTTTGAAAATTTTCTCTATCCCTTCATCATTCTCTTTTCCGTACCCCTGGCCGCAGCCGGCGGCTTTGTCGGGTTAAGACTGGTGGATCTCTTCATCGCCCCCCAGGGGTTTGATGTCCTGGCCATGCTCGGCTTCATCATTCTGATCGGCACGGTGGTCAACAACGCCATTTTGATTGTCCATCAATCCCTCAACAATGTGCGCTTCAACAATATGCAGGGCGTCGCAGCCATCTCTGACTCGGTTCAGACCCGAATCCGCCCCATCTTCATGAGCGCCACCACCAGCCTTCTCGGCATGCTGCCCCTGGTGCTGTCAACGGGATCGGGCAGTGAGCTGTATCGCGGCCTCGGCAGTATCCTGCTCGGCGGACTCGCCATGTCCACCCTCTTCACCCTCTTCGTCATCCCCTCACTCCTTGCCTTTGTCATTGGCATGGAAAGGAGTCGTCATGAAACGATTTAGCCTTGTCCTGGCCCTTATCCTTCTCGCCCACCCCAGTTACGGGACCACCCTGCTCGAACTCCAGAACTCCGCCCTGAACAACAGGCAGATCATCGCCCAATACCAGGCCAAACTAGACCAGAGGAGCAGCGATATCACCATGGCCCGCAGCCCCTTCCTGCCAAGCCTTGACCTCTCCTACACCATCAACTCACTGGACGACAATGCACTTTTCGAGGATCAGGAGAATAACGTGGCCTACGGCGCCATAACCTGGAACCTCTTTTCCGGTTTTTATGATTATTACAACATTCGCTCCGCCCGGTTGCTTGAAAAAGCTCAGCGCTACCGGCTGCAGGGCATCAAGCAGGACGTGCAACTCAACGTCGCCCTGCGCTATCTGGACCTGTTCAGACAACAAAGCCAGCTTAAGGTGGCCGAAGAATCCCGGGCCACCCTCAACAAACTCTATGAAGACGGAACCAACCGGTACACTGTCGGGCTTATTGAGAAAAACGAGCTCCTCCGCTTCAAGGTCAATCTCGACAAGGCCACCATCGTGGTCAAAAAAGCGCAGGCCGAACTGGCAAAGGGTTTACAACGGCTCACCCTTGAAACAGCTCAGGAAATAACCCTCACCGACCTTAGCTTTACGGAGTTTGACCAGATACCGATACTGGAAGATCAAGAAGAGTACCGACGCAATATGCTGCGTAACCGCAGTGAGATCAAGACCCTCGATGAGACGAGCAAGGCTGCTGCCCTGCAAATCAAGGCCGCCCAGGCCAGCCATGCCCCCCGTCTTGATGTGACGGGAAGCTACCGCAGATATGAGAACGACTATTTGCCGGGTGATGGCACGAACGAGGATGAGGAATTACGGACCACGGCAGTGCTGAGCCTGAACCTCTTTGACGGCTTTGCAAAGCAGGCTGAGATCAGCAAGGCGCAAAACGAAAAACGCAGTGTCACCGCCCAGCTTGCGGAGTTGCAGAAGGGGCTGGAAACAGAACTCACCAACCTCTTTTTAGACTACGAGGTGAGTCGCGACACGGTTGCCGTCGCGCAGACCAACATCGCCCAGGCACAGGAGAATTTACGGATTACCCGCTTAAAATACAAAGAGGGTCTGGAACAGGAGTCTGACCTGCTTGATGCCATTAGCCAGCTGGCATTGACACAATACACCCATGTCGAGGCCTGCACAGAGGTGTTTGCCAATTATTTCAGAATCATCCGCACCGTTGAACAATTTTAACGGCCAAACGTTCTATTCATCAGACACCTCACCCCAGGCACACCAATGCAATGCCCGAAATGCCATCACCAGATTACCCCGTACAGAAACCCGGTCCCCACCGTGGACATTATCATTATATATAAGGGGGGCATTGTCCTCATCAAACGCAAAAACCCACCGTTCGGCTGGGCCCTGCCCGGTGGATTTGTCGATTACGGCGAAACCCTGGAATCCGCCGCCATCCGTGAGGCCAAAGAAGAAACAGGGCTGGACATCATCCTCACCGGCCAGCTCCACACCTATTCAGATCCCAGCCGTGATGCACGACTCCACACCATCACAACCGTCTACACGGCCACGGGCTCAGGGCCACTCCTGGCCGGAGACGATGCTGCCGAAGCCCGGGTCTATACACGGGATAATCTGCCGGATCTGGCCTTTGACCATCTCCATATCCTCCTGGATTATTTCCAAAACACCACGCCCCATCCGTCCTGAAAAATTAAAATAAAGATCGCCAAAGCCATAATTTTTGGTTGCTTTTTCCATATTGACTTTGGTATAAGATCCCTTTTCACTCACAATCGGCACCATGATCCAAATACGCAATACTGCGACCTGCTCCTATTGAGCAGAATATTTATTTGGTCATCGAACTAACCTCCGATTGTTGAGTTCTTTATTAACTGGTTAGAATTGTAAAAGGAACTTGTCCAATGGGTAATACTGAAACGCAATCCACAGAAGAAATGAGTTTTGCAGAGCTTTTCGCCTCTGAAGAACTTATCGTCGTATCCGTAGGCGATGTTGTCGAAGGTACAGTTATTGACATCTCTGACAACTTTGCCATTGTAGACTGTGGCGACAAATCAGAAAGCGAAATTCCCCTTTCTGAATTTAAAACCGAAGGCGAGAACGTTGTTGTAAAAATCGGTGACGTTTTTGACGTCTTTGTTGAAAGACGTGAAGCAGAAGGCGGATTACGCCTCTCCCGCGAGAAAGCAATTGGCATTAAAGTCTGGGAAGACATCGCAAATATCCAGGAAGAAGACGGTACAATCCTCGGTCGTATTGACAACCGTGTTAAGGGTGGTCTTTCCGTTGATATCGGTGTTCCGGCCTTCCTTCCCTACTCCCAAATTGATCTTCGTCCAGTTAAAGACCTTGACGCCTTAATCGGCGAATCCTTTGACTTCAAGATTCTCAAATATAATAAGAAACGCAACAATGTTGTGATTTCCCGTCGTGCCATTCTTGAAGAAGCACGTCAGGCGCTTCGTGAAGAAATGCGCTCAACCCTGAAGGAAGGGACAGTGGTTACCGGCTCCATCACCAACATCACTGATTACGGTATCTTCATTGACCTTGGCGGCCTCGACGGTCTCTGCCACATCACGGATCTTTCATGGGGTCGTGTTTCCCACCCATCCAAGCTCTTCAAGGTTGGCGAAGACGTGGAAGTCAAGATCCTCAAGTTTGACAAAGACACCGACAAGGTTTCCCTTGGCGTCAAGCAGTTGAAAGAAGACCCATGGGCCACCGTGGCCGAACGTTATCCTATTGGCGGCCAGACAAAAGGTAAGGTTGTTTCCATTACCGATTACGGCGTCTTTGCCGAACTGGAAGAAGGCGTTGAAGGCCTTATCCATGTTTCGGAGATGTCCTGGTCCAAAAAGACCCGTCATCCTTCCAAGATTGTTACTGTGGGCGACGAAGTTGAGGTTTCTGTCCTCAATATCGATGTCGATGCCAAGCGTATCTCCCTCGGCATGAAGCAGCTTCAACCCAATCCATGGGATCTGGTCACCCAGAACTACCCTGTTGGTGCCATTATTGAAGGTAAAGTGAAGAACATCACTGACTTCGGTATTTTCATCGGTATTGAAGAAGGGATTGACGGTCTCATCCATGTTTCAGACCTCTCCTGGACTGAGCGTATCAAACACCCTTCAGAGAAATTCTCCAAAGGCGATACCATCCAGGCCGCCGTTCTGAAAATTGATCGTGAAAACGAGCGATTCTCCCTGGGTATCAAGCAGCTTGAGCCTGATCCATGGCAAACCACTATCGAGAACCACCCTCTCGGCTCCACCCTTACCGGTAAGATCACCAACGTCACTGATTTTGGTGTATTTGTTGAAGTTCAGGAAGGAATCGAAGGACTCATTCACGTTTCCGAGATCTCCTCTGAGAAAATTACCACCCCAGTGGGAATGTACAATGTCGGTGACACCATTGAAGCCAAGGTCATCAACGTTTCTGCGAAGGAACGCAAGATTGGCTTGTCTATCAAGGCGTTGACCAGCCCTGATGCTGACTACGGCAATTACCAGAAGGAAGAAAGCAATGAGCCTTCAACCTTCGGTGATCTGCTTCAGTCCAGAATGGACGAAGACAAATAGTCTTGAGCACATCAAAAGGCACCCTACACATAGGGTGCCTTTTTTTTCTTTACAATATAAAGGGGCTTCAGAGCACATAAAAGCGGAGAGAACTCACTACACGCTATGTCCTCTGAAGCTCCTTTATATTTTTTAACCCGTTAGGTCATTTTATGTCTGAGACACGATCATTCACCACCCGCCACCCCTTTCTCACTGGTTTTATCTTTATGGCCATGTTCGGGGTTATCTTTTTTGGGGGTATATCCTATCTCATCACTAAAATGTCTACCCAACCGGATCCTTTTTTTGGACGGGTCACCGATGGTATTGGTGTCCTTAATGTAAAAGGGGTGATTATTGACACGGAAGATCTTCTTCGCGACATCCAGATGTTCAAGGAAGAGAAGACCATCAAGGCTGTAGTCATTCGCATCGACAGCCCCGGTGGTGCTGTCGGCGCCTCCCAGGAACTGTTTACGGAGATAAAACGCTTGGGCCGGGAAAAGCCCGTGGTCGCCTCACTGGGTTCCGTTGCCGCCTCGGGTGGTTTTTATGCCGCCATTGGTGCCGACAAAATTGTAGCCTCCCCAGGAACCTTGACCGGTTCCATGGGTGTTATTATGAAATTCCCCAATCTCGAGGAAATATTCCAAAAGATTGGCTACCGAAGTGAAACTATAAAAAGTGGCAAATTTAAAGATATTGGCGCGAGTAATCGCACCATTACCCCAGAAGAACGCGCCTTATTACAAGGCGTCATTGACACCGTCCACCAACAGTTCATAGGTGACATAGCAGAATCCAGGGCATTATCCGTTGAAGACGTAACAAAGGTTGCTGACGGTCGTATTTTTTCAGGCGAACAGGCTAAAGCACTCGGTCTCATTGATGAGCTTGGCAACTTTAACGATGCGATTCTCCTTGCCGCGCAACGGGGTGGAATGCAAACGACCCCATTCCCTGAGCTTGTTTATCCGCCCCGGGATGCCGCCGGCATACTCAGCTCTCTTCTCAGTTCAACAGAACTGAACCTGCTCGGACACCTGCAACAGCTACATCCCCAGCTCTCCTATGAGTGGGACGGAACAGTATCCTTAGCGAATTGATAAACCCTGCCCTTACGGCACGTTTTTTTTAACATATATGGCATATTCTTCAAAACGTCATGTCCAAGAATATGTCTGTAGAGACTTTAGAGAGATGTAACAATGCTGAAAAGAGATCTTGTGGATGCAGTATCAGATAAAATGGATGGTTACTTAAAAAAAGATGTGAGCCAGGCCATTGACATTATGCTTGACTCCATCGCCACCGCCTTAGAAGAAGAACGCCGGGTTGAAATCAGAGGTTTCGGCAGTTTTTCCATCCGTCAACGTAAAGCACGCTCCACCAAAAACCCGCGTACCGGGAAGATAATGCATATTCCACCCCGCAAAACCATTCATTTCACCATGAGTAAATCGTTAAAAGACCCTCTGGTGAAGAAAGGTTGATCAGGGTGAGGGGGCGAGTTATCGAACTTGCCCCCTAAGGCCTGATCATCTTCAGTTTAAACAGGAGTGCAACGCCGGGAGTGCAACACCGCCCTAATAGAAGATTGAAACATCACCTTTTCCTTCTCTGAGGATTTCAGGAGTAGAATCGGTTAACGACACCACTGAAGAAGGCTCAGGAATGACATCCCCGCCGTCAATAATTTCATCCACCTGATTTTTAAACAGGAGTTCAACCTCATAGGCTGAACAGGGCGATTCTTCATCAGACTTAGCCGCACTGGTGGTGACAATGGGATTCCCAAGTCCTTCCACGAGCATGGTACAGATCGCATTCGCCGGAACACGAATACCAACTGTTTTCTGATTGGTAATCATAATCTGGGGAACGATTTTCATGGCGGGCAGAACAAAGGTATAGGCCCCGGGCAGATTTTTCTTCATAATCCGATAGGCGTTGTTGGACAAATGGCAATAGGTGCTTACATTTTTCAGGTCGCAACACATGAAACTAAAGGGTTTCTTTTTGGGGCGATTTTTTATTTGATGTAGCCGTTTAACCGCCTTTTGATTAAAGATATCACATCCCATACCGTACATCGTATCAGTGGGATAACAAACAATTCCACCCCGCTTAAGGATTTCAACAGCCTGTTGAATTAATCGTGGTTGAGGATTATCTGGATTTATATATAACATTGAGCTAACTCTCTGAGTGTCTTGATTTTTTTTATTCTACTCACTAAACACATACCTTTTTCTTTTTTTCCTGTTTTATTAAGACGTTGTCAACTAAATAGAAAAATCATATAAATAATAGTAAAAGTTTACATAACAGGGGCGCCCCATGCTAGCTGATAAAATTGAACATGCCTACACTTTTGATGACCTCCTCCTCATGCCTGGACCCTCTGAGGTTCTGCCGAACGAGGTTGATCTATCCTGCCAACTCACCAAAAACATTCGTATCAACCTGCCCATAATCGGTGCGGCCATGGATTCTGTAACAGAACACCGCACGGCGATCACCCTGGCGCAGGAAGGTGGAATTGGTATTATCCATAAGAATATGACCCTGGAAGAACAACTTCTCGAAGTCAAAAAAGTTAAAAAATCTGAATCAGGGATGATTATTGACCCTGTGACCACCACCGAAGACTCCACGGTGGCTGAAGTGCAGAAAACCATGCGCGCCTACCATATCTCAGGTGTCCCAGTCGTCCGGGGTAACAAACTCGTTGGGATTGTCACCAACCGCGACCTGCGCTTTGTCTCACACCAGGATCTCCGCGTCCGGGACGTGATGACCGCGAAAAACCTGGTTACGGCAAAGGCGGGGATCACCCTTGAACAATCCAAGGCAATACTGCATGAGCATCGAATCGAAAAACTCCTTATTGTCGATGATGACGGCGGACTGCAAGGCCTTATCACCATCAAGGATCTGGAAAAAATCAAAAAATATCCCCATGCCATCAAGGATGATCTCGGTCGTCTCCGAGTCGGTGCGGCGGTGGGAATCGGCACCCCCATGGAGTCCATTGAGCGACTGATGCTCGCCGGGGTGGATGTCATCGGTCTGGATTCAGCCCATGGACATTCCAGGAACGTCCTCAACACCCTTAAAGCCATCAAAAGCGCCTTCCCGGATCTTCAGGTTATTGCCGGGAATGTTGCCACTGCCGATGGAGCAGAGGCCCTGATTAAGGCTGGCGCCGACGGTGTAAAGGTCGGCGTTGGACCAGGCTCGATCTGTACCACCAGAATCGTTGCCGGTGTCGGTGTTCCGCAACTTACAGCCATTTACAATTGCGCCAAGATCGCCGCCCGTTATGAAGTTCCCATTATCGGGGATGGCGGCATTAAGCATTCCGGTGACATCACCAAGGCCATTGGCGTCGGAGCCTGCACCATCATGGCGGGCTCCATGTTTGCAGGAACAGATGAGGCCCCGGGGGAGACCTTCCTGTATCAGGGTCGGACCTACAAAGGGTACCGCGGTATGGGTTCACTCGGTGCTATGAAAAAAGGCAGTTCCGACCGTTATTTCCAGGAAAAATCAGCCAAGCATGTGCCCGAAGGCATTGAAGGGAAAGTCCCCTACAAAGGGGCCTTGTCTGACATCATCTATCAGCTCATGGGCGGGTTGCGCTCCGGTATGGGGTATGTCGGTGCGGCAACGATCAAGGAGCTGCAGCAAAAAGCCAGGTTCGTTAAAATCAGTGCAGCGGGCCTTAAAGAAAGCCATGTCCATGATGTTATTATTACGAAGGAAGCACCAAATTATCGCATGGGCTAAGTGAATCTTCACGGTCTCACAGGTAAGCGAACTTGTGAGACTCCGGCTCACCCGAATAAACACAACTTAAAAAGAAACAAATTATGAATATCCATAGTGAAAAAATAATCATCGTCGACTTCGGCTCACAGACCACGCAACTCATCGCCAGAAGGGTGCGCGAGCAAAAGGTCTATTGCGAAATCCATCCCTACACCACGGACCTGGCGACCATCCTTGAGCATCGCCCCACCGGCATTATTCTCTCTGGCGGCCCCTGCTCGGTCTACGACAAAGAGGCCCCGTCCATCGATGCCACAATATTCGAGCAGAACATTCCCATTCTGGGTATCTGTTACGGCGCCCAGCTCATGATTCAATCCATGGGCGGTGTTGTTGAGAAG
>JBFFNY010000017.1:0-12355 GCA_041562955.1 Desulfurivibrionaceae bacterium
GGGATATTCCGGTCCAGGTGGATGTGGTGGATATCTTTCGGCGCTCTGAAGACGTGGGCCCCATTGTCGATGATGCCATTGCGATCGGGGCCAAGGTGGTGTGGATGCAGCAGGGGGTTGTCAATGAGGAGGCCGCCGCCAGGGCGAAACAGGCCGGGCTCCAGGTTGTGATGGACCGGTGCCTGAAGATTGACCATTACACCATGGGGTAGATGATGCTGGATATTTCTCACCAGATACAGATTCCCCTCTCCCTGATCAGGATTCGCATGATCAGGGCCGGTGGGCCCGGGGGGCAGCATGTCAACACCAGTTCCACGGCGGTGCAGCTGGTCCTGGATATCGGGGAATGTCCGCAGCTCAGTCCCCAGGTGCGCCAGCGGCTGCGCCATCTGGCCGGCTCCCGTATGAGTAAGAACGGGGTGCTTACCATTGATTGTCGCGAACATCGCTCCCTTGAACGCAATAAACAGGCCGGTTTAAGCCGCCTTGCGGACCTGATCCGCCAGGCGCTGGTGACCCCTAAAAAAAGAAAGGGTACCAAGCCGACCCGTGGTTCGCAAAAGCGGCGACTCGAATCGAAAAAACAGCGGGGGCAGACCAAGGCCGCCCGCGGGAAACCGAGCTGGTAGACCAAATTCTTGACTTTCCGCAACTGTCGGGATAGTATCACTCGTTTTTTATCAATGAACTGCGCAGGTAGCGTTTTCTTTTTTATTTTTTAAAAACGAAGGGTGATCCTCGTTGTTTTTCATAGTCTGCAAAGCGCAATGGAGAAGGGTATGGCCGTTAAGGCATTAAAAGGATTCAAAGATGTGGTTCCGGGCGATGTGGAAACATGGCAGTTTATTGAAGGCACGGCCCGTGATATTCTCCATCGTTTCGGCTGTGCGGAGATAAAAACGCCCATCCTCGAGAAGACCAAACTTTTCCAACGCTCGATCGGTGAAACCACTGATATTGTTGAAAAGGAAATGTACACCTTTGCCGACCGGAACGGTTCATCCATCACCATGCGTCCTGAAGGCACCGCCTCGGTGCTGCGCGCCTATATTGAGAATGGTCTGCAGCAGGTAAAACCGGTGCAGAAATTATATACGATTGGTCCGATGTTTCGCCATGAGCGTCCGCAGAAAGGACGCCTCCGCCAGTTTCATCAGGTTTCGGTGGAGGTGCTTGGTACGGATCTGCCACGGGTCGATGCTGAACTCATGGGTATGGCGGCCCTGATCATCGAAGAGCTCGGCCTTTCCGTAAGTCTTGAAATCAACTCCCTCGGCTGCCCTAAATGTCGGCCGGGCTTTAACCAGGCTTTGCTCGACTATATCTCCGGGATAGACGACCTCTGTGAAGACTGTGTCCGCCGACGTGAAACCAATCCGCTGCGGGTGCTTGACTGTAAGAATGACACCTGTCAGTCCTATTATAAGGATGCGCCGTCCATCTTAGACCATCTCTGTGGTGATTGTGAAGACCACTTCACCGCCGTGAAGGCTGATCTGGACCGTTTAGACGTGGATTATAAGGTGAATCACTTTATGGTGCGTGGTCTGGATTATTATACCCGCACCACCTTCGAACTGATCACGGGTGATCTGGGTTCCCAGTCTGCTGTGGGTGCTGGCGGCCGTTACGACGGGCTGGTGAAGCAGCTCGATGGCCCTGATGTCCCTGGTATCGGTTTTGGTCTGGGTATTGAACGGCTGGCGCTTCTGCTTGAGCAGAAAGACGAAAAAATCACCGCACCGGGCCTTGATCTGTTCATCGCCGCCCTTGGCCGAGAGGCCCAGGATATGGCTTTTGAACTCTGCCATGCCCTCCGCAGTGCCGGGTTGTTTGTTGGTATGGATTATCAGGACCGGCGTCTGAAGAACCAGATGAATCAGGCCGATCGTGCCCAGGCTGAGTTCACCCTGATCCTCGGCGAGGAAGAGTTGCAGAATAAGACAGGGGTGCTGCGCAATATGCTGACCCGTGACCAATATGATGTGCCCCTTGGCGGTGATGTCGCCGAGTGGGCGATTCGTCTGCTTGATCAGATGGAAACTTGTGAATAATCAACGACTCGTTGTCGTAAACCTTTTAGAATAGGAGCACCCCCCAATGGAATCCATGGGCGAACTCAAACGTACACATAAATGCAATGACCTCACCACAGCTCAGGTTGGTGATGAAGTGATCCTCATGGGCTGGGTGCTTCGGCGCCGCGATCATGGCGGTGTTATTTTTATTGATCTGCGTGATCGCATGGGTGTGACCCAGATTGTGTTTAATCCGGAACTGAACAGCGAGGTGCATGGCAAAGCCCATGGGGTGCGCAGTGAATGGGTCCTGGCTGTGCGCGGTACGGTTACAGCCCGCCCTGACGGCATGGTGAACGAGAAGCTTGCCACGGGTGGTATTGAGATCATGGTGAATGAGCTGCGGATTTTGAATAAGTCCAAGACGCCGCCGTTCCCTCTGGATGAAGAGTCCGAGGTGTCGGATAACCTGCGCCTGCAGTACCGGTATCTGGATTTACGTCGTCCGGGCATGGCGGATAATCTCATCATGCGCCATAAGGCGGCTCAGGCCATCCGCGCCTATCTGAATGGCGAGGACTTCCTTGAGATTGAAACTCCGATGCTCACCCGTTCGACCCCTGAAGGGGCCCGGGATTACCTGGTGCCAAGCCGCGTCAATGCCGGAAAATTCTATGCCCTTCCCCAGTCCCCCCAGCTCTTTAAGCAGCTTCTGATGGTTGCCGGCATGGATCGGTATTATCAGATCACCAAATGTTTCCGTGACGAAGATCTTCGTGCCGACCGTCAGCCTGAATTTACCCAGATCGATATGGAACTCTCCTTCATTGATGAAGAGGATATGTACCGTATCGGTGAAGAGTTGATGACAAGCCTGTTTAAAGCCACCCTGGACAAGGAGATCACCACACCGTTCCCGCGCATCACCTATGATGATGCCGTGCGTCGTTTTGGCTGTGATCGTCCTGATACCCGCTTCGGCCTCGAACTGACGGATCTGTCTGACATCGTCAAAGAGGCGAGTTTTAAGGTGTTCCGTGCGGTGGTGGAAAAAGGCGGGGTGGTGAAGGCCATCAATGCCAAGGGGTGCGCTGATTTCTCCCGGAAGGATCTCGACAAACTCACGGAATATGCCGGGAATTACGGCGCCAAGGGGCTGGCCTGGGTAAAGATGAAACCGGATGGCGAATGGCAGTCCCCCATTGCTAAATTCTTTGCCGATGAGGAACGGGATAGGATGACTGAGGCGTTGGATGCCGTGGAAGGGGATTTACTCCTGTTCCAGGCGGATGATGCCGGTGTGGTGAATCAGGTTCTGTCTGAAATCCGTCTGGAGCTTGGCCGCCGTCTCGGTCTCATGCCTGAGGGTGAGTTTAACTTCCTGTGGGTCACGGATTTCCCGCTGGTTGAGTACGACGCCGATGCCAAGCGGTTCACCGCTATTCACCATCCCTTCACCCTGCCGACAGAAGCGGATATTCCTCTGCTGGACACGGATCCGGGCAAGGTGAAGTCCCGGGCCTATGACATGGTGCTGAATGGCTCTGAGATTGGCGGCGGTTCGTTACGTATCCATCAGAAGGAACTGCAGGATAAGGTGTTCAAGGCCCTTGCCATTGATGAAGAAGAGGCGAATGATAAATTCGGCTTCCTCCTGAATGCCCTGGAGCTTGGTGCACCGCCCCACGGTGGTATGGCCTTTGGTTTTGACCGGTTGATGATGATGATGCTCGGTAAGGAGACCATCCGTGACGTGATTGCCTTCCCTAAAACCCAGAAGGCCGGTTGTCCCTTGACCGATGCCCCTGCCGGGGTGAGCCGGAAGCAGCTTACCGAGCTGTACCTGCGTCCTGATTGGGAAGATGTTAAAGGGTAGACGTTACAAGTGAGGGGTAAGGTGTGAGGGTGATGGACCCCGTACACCTTGCCCAATCAGTACGGCTTCTGGTCCCACAGGCTTTTCTCAAAAACCTGGGTCTGGTTTCGGCCGTTTTCTTTTGCCTCATACAGGGCGACATCAGCAAATTTAATACATTCCCAGAACCCGTCCGAGTCAAAGGGGAACATGGAATAGCCGACACTGATGGTCTTCTGCAGGGTTCCGCCTCCGGGAAGCTGCAGGGTGGTGGCTTCCATGGTTGCCCGGATGTTTTCAGCGACCCGGGTGATATCCTCTTTGGTGGCAACGTCCACCAGAATGATTAAAAATTCTTCTCCACCGTAGCGGATGACAAGGTCTGAGGTCCGCACGCACGCCTTCAATATTTCTGCCGTCTTCATAATCACAACATCTCCAGCCTCATGGCCGTGGGTGTCGTTCACCTCTTTGAAGAAGTCCATATCACACATGAGGATGCCGACATTTGCTGCCCTCCGTTTGGCGTTGGCCACCAGGGTGTCCATGTAGGTCTCCAGGAAGCGGCGGTTGTAGAGATCCGTCATGGGGTCTTTCAACGTGGTTTCCCGCAGGGCCGCGGCAAACCGTTTGGCTTCGATAACCGGGGTGGCCTCCTTGATATAGCGCCACGCATGTTGAACCCGATCTTCAAAGAGGTTGTTTTCTTTTTCTGAAGCGTCCCGGGGCTGGAGGAACTGCATGACGCCAATGACACTCCCGCCGGCAATCATCGGCACACAGAAATGGTTCATGGTCTCGGAGTGGGGGAATATTTTACAGATGTGCGGAAAATGCAGCGAGGAAATGTAATGGCCGGTGCGTTTGGCCCTGCAGAGCGAGCAGTTTTCCATGATATCCTGAGAGCAGATCAGTTGATGGTCCGAGGCAAAGGCCACGGACATGGTTTTTTGGGTTTTGTTGATTTCATAACTGAAAAAACAGTCAAGATGGTAACGGGATCCGATAATATTAGCCAGCCGCAGGTGCACATCGGTCGGGGTCTCCTCCTCCTCAATCACCGATTTGAAAGAGTTCAGGGTCTGAATATTATCCACAAGGTTGTTGAGCTGAATGGCCAGCTGGCCGACCTCATCATTGGAGCGGACGTCAATGCGCACGGAAAGATCCCCTTCACCCTTGGCAATCTCTTTGATGGAGCTGAGGATGGTTTTGAGCGGCGTGACAATGAGGAAGATATAGATAATGGTGCCGATGGAGAGGGTGATGACGGTGAGCGTGCAGATAAAGAGAAAATGGCCCATGGACTTCTGGATGATGGTTTCGGTGGCGTCCATCTGGGCTGTGAATTCATCATTGACCGACAGCGAGAATGCGGTGAGCTGGGTATAGAGCTGATCAAGGTTGTCGGTCAGGTTTTCAATAGTCGCGGCGATTTCTTCTTCTGTATGCGGTTGGCTCAGGGTCTGGGTGAAGATGGTGTGGCTGTCTTCCAGCATATCCACCGCACAGATGATGCGTTTTATATCCGCAAATTGTTTCGAGTCCGGGTCCGCCGGGGTCGCTTTGAAGGAGTCCAGGGTGAGATCGGAAATATTGGTGATGTCCTGAATCACACCGCCCCGGATGAGGGTGTCCAGCATGTGGCGGTATTGGTTGAGACGGGTAAAGTTGTCCTGGGTATGTTTTGAATAATCACCCTCATAATCATCTTCCTGGAGTGCCAGGGTGTGAATGAGTGAAATTTTGAAGCCGTTAATGCCGCGGAGAATGAGCTGACAGACCTTGTATTGGGGCATGTTTACCCCGCGAGCCACCGCGACCCGTTGTTCGATGGATCTCAGGGCCATGGACTCATGACCATAGATAATGACAAAACCGAGCAGAGATACCATCAGCATGCCGATGAGTTTCCCGGTGACAGGGGTGTCCAGACTCTTTTTGAGGAAAAAATTGAAGATGGTGACGAATGTGTTCGCCGAATTTTCTTTCTCTGACATCTAATGCCCCCATTGATGTGCAACGCTCTGATTATGTAGGGTTTAGTCTCGCATATCATCGATATAACTGTCAAATTTTTAATTCGGTCAGGGGGTTGTATCTTGGTTCCCAATAAAAAAAGAGGCTATCCCTTACGGGAAAGCCTCTTTCGGTACTACAGGTATGGAGGAGGGGTAAATTATTTTAAGGCGCGGGTCAGGATGGCATAACTTCTGTCCACCATATTGCGTGGTTCCACCATCAGGCCGGCCTGGATCAGGGCGTTGTCGTAAATCTGTTCCGCCACCGCCTTGGCAAAATCAGCATCCTTGGTGCGCATGGCAGCGAGGCCCTTGATCAGCTCATGACTGGTGTTAATCTCCAGATTTTTGACCGAGGCCTTGTGATCCTGGTTGGTGGCGGACATGATCCGTTCCATGGAACTGGTGAACATGGTGTCGGGGTTGACGATAATGGCCGGGCTGTCCACGAGACGGTTGGAGGCGATAACCTCCTTGACCTTGTCGCCGAGGGTGTCCTTCATCCATTTGATCAGGGTATCGGCCACCGCCGAGTCCAGCTTGTCTTTGGGTTCGGTCTCTTCTTTTTCATCGGACTTGGGCAGCTTGATGTCAGCACGGTCCGCGGAAACCAGCTTTTTGGAGTCGAATTCTCCCAGATGGCTGAAGACAAAATCGTCGATCGGCTCCATGGTGTAGATGACTTCAATATCATTTTTCTTGAAGGCTTCAAGGTACGGGCCGGACTCAATGGCCTTTCTGGATGGGCCGTTGATATAATAAATTTCCTTTTGCTCCTCACCCATCCGTTCAACGTATTCAGCCAGAGGAATCTGTACGCCCGGCTCTGATTTGGATGATTCAAAACGAAGTAGTTTGGCGATGGCATCGCGGTGCATATAGTCGCTGGTGGCCCCCTCTTTCAGGAAAATACCAAAGGTCTTCCAGATGGTGGCATACACCTCCGGTTCCTTTGTCGACAGTTTGTCTAAATGCTTGAGGAGGCGGCCGGTGATAATTTTACTCAGTTTTGCAACGAGGGCATTGTCCTGGAGTGATTGTCTGGAGATGTTCAGGGGCAGGTCTTCACTGTCGACAATACCCTTCACAAAGCGGAGCCATTCCGGCAGGATGCTTGGGCTGTCCTGTTCTATGAGAACCTTGCGGCAATAGAGGCTGACACCCGGGTCCATGCGGCCGAATCCCAAGGTCTCAAAATTGTCTTTCGGGATGAAGAGCAGGGATTTGATGGCAAGGGGGGCATCTGCCGAAAAATGCAGATGGGTGAGGGGTTCATCCATGGCATTGGAGATGAATTTGTAAAATTCAGTGTAATCCTCATCTTTAATGTCGCTTTTGGATTTCGCCCATAAGGCGTCGACGGTATTCACCGCTTCCCCGGCTATCTTGATGGGAAAGGCGACAAAGTTTGAATACTGCTTAATAATACGTTTGATCTCAAATTCGGAGGCAAACTCATGATTGTCTTCAGATAATTCAAGGATGATTTTTGTTCCGCGGTGCAGCCCGTCACATTGAGACAGGGTGTAGTTGCCGACCCCTTCCGAAACCCATTCACACCCCTCCGCATCGGGCTGGGCTGAGCGGGATTGTACGGTAACCTTGTCGGCCACCATGAATGCTGCATAAAAACCAACCCCGAATTGACCAATAAGATTGACATCTTGCTTTGCCTTATCAGCTAACTGCGTGAAGAAGGCCTTGGAGCCGGAGTGGGCAATGGTCCCGAGGTTTTTTTCCATTTCATCACGGGTCATGCCGATACCTGAATCAGTGATGGTCAGGGTCTTGGCTTCCTGGTCAAAGGCGATGTTGATTTCCAGCGGGGCGTCTTTGTCGAACACATCCTTTTCAGTGAGCTGCTCATGACGGATTTTTTCCAATGCATCAGCGCTATTGGATATTAATTCTCTGAGGAAGATCTCTTTCTCGGTGTAGAGAGAGTGAATAACGATATCGAGGAGCTGTTTGACCTCTGCCTGGAACTCTTTTGTTTCACTTTTCACTGGCGTCATGGGTAATCCTTTTTTTATTGCGGTTATTTAATAATACTGATTTTGAAAAATCTTGATATTGAGGTAAGGTTTAGGGGAAATCGAGATTCAAAATAAGCATGATAAGTGAACTGTCAAGGTGGTTTTATTGAGAGAATTGGTTGACTTTTTAATTAATACCTCTTCATACTGATAAATGGCTTCTCTGCTCGAAGTCGGATAACGGTAAATTTTATTTTGGCAAGGAATGTTCATGGCGGAATGGCAAAAAAAAATACGGGTTCTTGTCATGGATGATGAGGAAACCATCCAACTCCTCTTGAGAGATTCGTTGACCATGATGGGCTTTGAGGTTGTGGTCACGGTTGAGGGTAAAGGGGCGGTTCGGGCTTATGAGCAGTCTCTGCAGAACGATGTCGCGTTTGACGTGGTGCTCATGGATCTGGTTGTCAAAGAGGGGATGGGCGGCTTGGAAGCCTGCGGGGAAATTCTTAAGCAGGATCCACAGGCCCGGCTCGTCGCCACAAGCGGTGATTCCCTTGACCCTGTGATGATGAACCCCACACAGTACGGGTTTGCTGGACAGGTTGCCAAGCCATTTAATCTTAGAAATTTATCCTCTTTTATACAGCAGGTTTGCGCCGCGTAACGGCTCTTGTTTTGGTGTACTCCCTTTCATTTTGTTCTCTTGGGTCTACCTCCCACCCTCTTTCAGGCTTTTACGTTGACATCTGGATATGGCCACTGTTATTCTTGCCACCATTTTGCTTAGGACATTCTAGGACCGTATGGTCTATTAATATGATTTAACTGTGCCAGTGGTGCCGGTTTTCTATGGAGATATAAATGAGTATTCGTGAAGATGCATTAAATGGAACAATAACCCCCCTTTTTGAATCCTGTGCCAAAACTGAGGGGGTGACTGTGGAATTCCTGATGGCAGGTGTTGCCGAGGGAACTATTGCTATTACCAAGAATAAAAACCATAATTTTGACAAGATCATGGCGGTTGGTAAGGGGTTGTCCACCAAGGTCAATGCGAACATTGGTGCTTCCAAGGATTACCCTGAGGCGAAGCAGGAATTGGAGAAGCTTGCCGTGTGTCTGAATGCCGGGGCTGATACGGTGATGGATCTGAGTCTTGGCGATAATATCAATGAGGTGCGTCGCGGTATTCTTGAAAATTGCCCTATTCCGCTGGGTACGGTGCCGGTGTATCAGATTGTCGCTGATATTGTTGAAAAAAAGCATAAGAGCATCGGTGAAGTGACGGTACAGGAGATGCTCGCCTGTATTGAAGAGCAGGCCCGTGATGGTGTTGATTTTATGACCATTCATTCGGGTATTACCCGTAATGCATTGCGGCGTCTCAAGGGTGATGAGCGTCTCATGGGTGTGGTGAGTCGCGGCGGTTCGTTCACCCTGGAATGGATGAGTCATAATCAGGCCGAAAACCCTTTTTATGAATATTATGACGATATTCTCGCCATTCTCAAAGAGCATGAGGTGACGATGAGTCTTGGTGATGGTTTTCGTCCGGGTTGCTGTGCCGATGCCACGGATCGCGGTCAGGTGCAGGAGTTGATCCATCTCGGAGAGTTGACCCAGCGGGCGTGGGATGCCGGGGTTCAGGTCATTGTCGAGGGGCCGGGCCATATGCCTCTGGATCAGATTACCGCAAATATCCTGCTGCAGAAGAAGCTTTGCCACGGTGCACCGTTCTATGTGCTTGGACCCTTGGTCACGGATATTGCCCCTGGGTATGATCACATCACCGGCGCCATCGGCGGCGCCATTGCCGCCAGTGCCGGCGCGGATTATCTCTGCTATGTAACCCCTGCCGAACATCTGAAATTACCCAGTGCTGAAGATGTGCATGAAGGCATCATTGCCTCAAGGATTGCGGCCCATGCTGCAGATATCGTCAAAGGGGTTCCCGGCGCCTTTGACAAGGATATTGCCATGGCTAAATGTCGGAATAAACTCGACTGGAAAGGCCAGATCGAGCTTTCTCTGGACCCTGAGAAGGCGCAGCGCTACCGTGAGATGGGGAATTCCTACAAGGGTGATGCCTGTTCCATGTGCGGTGATTATTGTGCCATGAAGGTGTTTAAGAAGGCCACCAAGCCCGGGCGTTGTCCGTCTGAGGAAAAATAAGTGGTGATGAAGGGGTGGAATGATACTCATTTCACCCCTTTCCTTGGTTGAACCTGTACGTTCATGGGAGTGAGGGAGTATGAATTCTTTATTGCAAGGCTTGCTGGATTTTTGGACCAACACCAATATACCTGAGCAACTGGCGGAGGTCGATTGGCGTGGATTGTTTACAAATCCCTGGTTCATGGTGCCGCTGGCGGCGCAGGTCGGCTGGTGGATCTATAAACAGGCGGTGAACGCCATTGTCATCACCTGTCTAGGGCTTGGGGTCTGGATTTTCACAGGGACATCCTACGCCAGCGGGTTGATCATTGATGGCAATCTGCAGCTGGAGAAAGTGCTGCCGGTGGCTGGTGTGGGGCTTGGGGCGATGATGATTGTGATTTATCTCTTTTTTATTCGCGCCGATTGAGCGATATGTCTGTTCTGCAGGAATATTACGCTACCCTTCTGGATCATTTCGGCCACCAATTCTGGTGGCCGGGTGAGACAACCATAGAAATTATTGTGGGCGCCGTGCTGACCCAGAATACCAATTGGCAG
This sequence comes from Desulfurivibrionaceae bacterium, assembly GCA_041562955.1. Taxonomy (GTDB): domain Bacteria; phylum Desulfobacterota; class Desulfobulbia; order Desulfobulbales; family SURF-16; genus JAJRUT01. The sequence goes on from JBFFNY010000017.1 coordinate 10,592, forward strand.
AATGTTGAGAAGGCCATTGGCAATCTGAAGAATGCCGGGGTGCTGGATCTGCAGACCCTCCTCCATCTTCCCCAGGTTGTTCTTGCTGAATATATACGCCCTTCGGGCTATTACAATCTGAAAGCCGCCCGGCTTCAGAACCTCCTGGTGTATCTGGATTCCTGTCTTGACGGGGAGCAGGATTTAGACTCGTTTTTTTCGGGTGATGTTGGGACACTTCGCGAGCAGCTGCTTGGGGTGAAAGGGGTCGGGCCTGAAACCGCAGACTCGATTCTCCTCTATGCCGGACATAAACCGGTCTTTGTTATCGACGCCTATGCCTATCGTTTACTTTCCCGTCACGGGTTGGTGGCTGAGGAGTCGAGCTATGAGGAAATGCAGGATGTCCTGATGGGATCTCTTCCCCTGGATGTATCGCTGTTCAATGAATTTCATGCCTTGATTGTTGCCGTGGGCAAGGATTTTTGTAGAAAAAAGAATCCGGACTGCGGTGCCTGTCCTCTGGCCCTTTATCTGCCGTAGTTCTTCGGCGATCTTTCTGTTGTTGCTGGTTGTTGCCGATGTGGTGTGTGCGAATAAGAAAAGATCAGCTTTTGCTGTTGCTGCACTGGGATTTGAAGCCGGAGGTGTGAGACTGTGGTCGCTTCAGGAACAGGGTCCTGTTGGGGCGGCGCGGCTGTTTGTGCCGGAGCCTCTTGCTCTTACGGAGGGTGGTGTTATGATTCAAGCAGGTCCGTGATTTCCTTTGGCAGTTCCGGCCTGCCGCGGTCATTGACCCCTGTGGCGATGATCGTGGCCTGGAGGATGAGGCGGTTGTCCTGTGAACGATGGATTTCCTGTTTGAAGGCAAAGCGCAGTCTTGAGACACGGGTGAGTTCCAGGCTCACCACGAACAGATCACCGCTTGTGAGCGGGGCCTTGTAGTCCAGCTCAGCACGGACCACCACCAGATTGATGCCGCGTCGGGTGATTTCAGCAAAGCTGAGCTGACGGCTTAGGAGAAATTCATGCCGACAATGCTCCAGATAATTCTGGTACACCGCATTGTTGACCCGACCCTGCATATCACATTCATAGTCGCGGACTTTCATCTCAAGGGTATAGGGTGTTGGCATGGGGGCAGCTCAATATCTTTTCTGACGTTTAAGGTGATTAAATATCCAGACCGGTGGTGTCGTGGTTGAGGTTTCGGCATCCCTCGTGGGTCACCACCACCATGTTTTCAAGGCGAACGCCTCCCCACCCTTCAATATAAATCCCCGGTTCCACGGTGACCACCATGCCCGCCTGCAATTTCTTCGCGTAGCGTGGGCTCAACCCCGGGGCTTCATGCACAGCAAGTCCGACGCCGTGTCCGAGGCCGTGGCCGAAATACTTACCATATCCCGCATCTTCAATGACCTGTCGGGCGGCGTGATCAACCTGCTTGCCGGTGACACCGGCTCGAATTGCCGCCATCCCGGCGCGCTGAGCCTTGCGGACGATGCGGATAATCTCGGTGGTTTTGGGTGTCGGTTTTCCGAGCACCACGGTGCGGGTCATGTCCGAGCAATAGCCGTCTAAGATAAGACCCATATCGATAACAACGGGTTCCCCCGTCCTGATCTGCCGATTCCCTGGGACCGCGTGGGGGGAAGCGCCATGCTCTCCGGAGGCGACAATGGTGTCAAAGCTTGGCCGCTCTGCACCTTTTTGGCGCATGAGGGTTTCGATGTGAATGGCAATGTCAATCTCGGTCATCCCCGGTTTCATTGTCCGGTAGAC
>JBFFNY010000018.1:0-12093 GCA_041562955.1 Desulfurivibrionaceae bacterium
GCTTTACCCAGCGCCACACCACACCGCTCTATCCAAATTGGTATTTTTCCGCCACCAAGAAAGCCGATGCCACCATGAGCAGCAAAGCCAAAGCAGCATTATTGAAACTATCAGATGACAACGCGGCGAGCAAAGATGCCCGAATAAAAGGTTTTGTCGAGGCCCTACCCCTTGATGACCTAAAGGCGGCTCTCAAGACCTTGCAACTGAGACCATACGATAAATAACCAGTTCATTTAACAATAGAAAGGGGGAGAGAGATGCCTTAGGCGTCTATCTCCCCCCTTTGTTACTAGCAGAACATTACTCAATTTTTCTCATTTGATTTTTTTCAAAATCGAAGGCCTTGTGATTCTACACCCCTGCCGCAAAACCATCCCTACCCGTTTTAGCGCCACTCAAGTTTTTTTTGCTTACACCCTGCACATGTCAAAACACAATGATCTAGCCGAGATGCTGTTTGACCCAGGAGACAATACCACCCGCATCCATCGCCCCGGACTGCCTGGCTTTTTCCCTGCCGCCCATGACCAGAACCATGGTGGGAATAGAGCGGATATTCCACTGTTTCGCAAGGATTGGTTCCGCCTCGGTGCTCAGTTTGATACAGCGCACCTGCGGCTCAAGCTCAAGGGCGGCAGCGGCAAAGGCCGGCCCCATCATCTTACAGGGCCCGCACCATGATGCCCAGAAATCAATGACCACAGGAATGTGGTTGCGCTGAACCTGTTTTTTAAACCCGTCATATCTCACATCCACCACAGTTCCGGTGAACAATAATTTATGGCAATGCCCGCATTGAGGACCATCAGACATCTTCCCTGCAGGCACGCGATTCGTTTTAAAACAGTGGGGACAGACAATATGTAAAAATTCCATAGAGACCTCGGATAAAAATACCATTGACAACATCAGGGAAACGACTATTTTTCAGCCCTATCATGTACTCACAACTCATACATCTCTTTAACATCATTGACCAGTCTGTGGCGCAAATCTGTGAACAATTCCCTGCCCAGGTGAACTGCAAACCCGGATGTGCAGACTGCTGCAACGCCGCCTTTGACATCTCATTCATCGAAGCGGGCCATCTCGCCTCCCTCCTCCTCAAAGACAGACCGCTCCTAAAGCAGATGCAGCCCCAGGCGACCATTGCCCTCCAGGCATACGAAACCTTATTACAGGAACAGCAAAAAACCGAAGCAGCACGTATCCGCTGTCCCATGCTGGGTGAAGACGACACCTGTCTCTGCTATGAAGGACGCCCCGTAAACTGCAGAACCTATGGAACCCCTACCGTTATTCATGGCAAGGGACATGTCTGCGGATTCTCCGATTTCAAAAAAGGGTTGGACTACCCCACCATCAATCTCAGCCCGATTCAGGACCAGCTCCTCCAGTGGTCCATCGACTATGCCGGGGAAGAACATGGCCAGCGGCGATTCCCCATTGCCCTAGTCCTCCTCAGACCTTCACGCTTTGCCCCGGAGGAGCCTGTAGAGTAAAGCACACGTGACCTTATTTCTTCTGTATCACAATCAAGGTCACGTCATCATCAAATCCACGCTCCCCGACAAACTGAGCGGCATCAGCCATGAGATCATCAACAATATCCTGACTCACCTTGCCCTGCCCGAGATGCGCCTTGCCTCTGTCCTGGGTCAGATACCCATCAAAGGGCTGCCCTTCGTCATTAACACATTCCAGGGTGCCATCCGTTTGCAGAATAAAAACGTCACCGGCCTTAAACGCAAGATCAAGCACAGCCACTTCAAAATCAGCACCAGAGGTTATCCCCACCGGGTTCCCAGATGTTTCATGAATGACCGTGTCTCCCGTTTCGGCAGAATAGAATAAAGGCGGAATACCACCGGCCGAGCCGATCACAACCCGTTCCTGCACCAGATCAAACACCGCCAGCAATACAGTTTGGAACAACCCGTTCTCAAGCAAGGTAAAGGCATTATCATTCATCCGGGAGATCAGCTGCGCCGGATCCGTATAGTCCCGCTTAAAATCATCAAATAACGTTTTCATCCGGATGGTGGCCAGACCCGCCTTGACGCCATGCCCCATGACATCAATCACCAGAACTGCAATTTTATTCTCCGCGATCTCCTCAACAATCAGAAAATCACCGGAAACAGGGGAATGGGCCTTACAGTAAAAAGCGATATCAAGCCCGGCAAGATCATCCACCATTTTTTTCTTGGGCAGCAAGGATGTCTGCAGAATGCCTGCCGCCCGCATCTCCTGCTCAAGCAATTTAATGGTGGCGTTTCGCTCTTTCTCATATTGAAGAGCTACGGTTATATCACTAAAGACAATGACCCCGCCGATACTATCCTGCCCTTGCAAAATAGGTGCGGCGGTAAATTGTATAGGAAAAGATCCGCCCGAAGTTTTCATCAGGGCAGAACGTCCTGCATTTCGTTCATTAAAATGAGGCGTAACCACTTCATCTTCACCCGCCTGATCTCCGGCAATAAACTCTGCAAATTTCCTCGAAACAAAATCACCGATGTGCATGCCAATCATCTCGGCAGCCGCAGGATTGACAAAATTGATTATACCGTCAGGATCGACGCCAAGCACCCCCTCGCCGGCAACCTCCAGAATCATCTTATTTTTGAGAATCTCGCGCCCAAGTTTCTTGACCAGGCTCCGGGACTCCAGATGGCTGATGAGCTTTGCCCGCAACTCCTCCTGAGTAAAAGGCTTTTTGATCTGATCCGTGACCCCGGCCTGATACATTTCCAGCACCAAACCATGATGCTCCTGGCTCACCAGGAAAATAACCGGAATATCATGGAGATGAACCTGATTGCGAATCACATCACAAATTTTAAAACAATCCAGACCAAGGGTTGTAAAGTCAACAACCACCATGTCCAAATCATCTCTTCTGGCCTGAATATGCATCAAGGCATCACTGTCCGTTTTACATTGTAAAACCTCAGCCCCGAACCGGCTCAATGATGACGACATCATGCGCAGGCTCATGTCACGACTGGAAACAATCAGAGCCAGAACATTTTCAAGTTTTTTATCTTTGCACAGGACCTTATCAACAACGTCAGCCGCATCTTTCCAGGCATGTTCTGAATATTTGGAGACAAAATCCATAGCCCCCAGGGCAAATCCTCGGTCACGATCGCCGATCGTATCGTTACCGGTAATAAATACAATAGGAACCTCAAGCCCGCCCACGGCCATGCGAATGGACGCACAGGCCTGAAACCCATTTTTATTGGGCATATTCACATCAAGGGTTACCAGATCAGGCCGTTCCTTCTTAAACGCCTCAACCCCAAGCACACCATCTTCAGCCAAAACAACGTGATATCCACGCGCCTCGAGCTCATCCCTCATGATTGTCCGAATGGCCGCAGAATCATCCACGACTAAAATCTTATATTTCTTCTCAGAATTGGTCATAAAATAAACAATAAAAAATTAATCGGAGACATACCGTTACTTCAAGAATGTGTTCACCACCGGTTCGACCGCCTCATTCCCCTGAGACTTAAAACTTAAACTGATCCAATTTCTGCTGGAGGATCTTGGCCTGTAGAGCCAACTCAGCACTATAGGAAGAAAGTTTCTCTGCTGAATATTTATTATCACTGGCAATGACATCAAGTTGCCCCATACGCCCAACCGTATCCTGTAAATCCTCGGACTGAACAGAACTGGCCCGGTCAATTCCTTCGACAAGTTCAGCCGTCTGTTCAATTCGTGGCACAACTTCTTCCATCATTCGCCCTGCTCGTTCAGCAATCTCAACACTATTTTCCGAAACACTTAAAATTTCAGCGGCAGCGCTCTGGCTTCGCTCAGCAAGTTTACGGACCTCACTGGCGACAACCGCAAACCCCTTACCATGCTCACCAGCCCGCGCCGCCTCGATAGCTGCATTGAGGGCAAGCAAATTCGTCTGTCTGGATATTTCCTGAATCACACTGATACGCTCAGAAATAGACTGCATGGCGCGCACGGTTTCCTGCACAACCAGACTCCCGGCCGCGATCTCAGCAGAGGCCTTTGCCGCGATCTCCGAGGTTGCCCTTGCATCGCCGGCATTTTGACAAATAAGCCCTGCCACGCGTGTCAAGGCGGTGGTCACCTCTGTTACGGCATCAGCCTGCCGTGCTGAGGAGCATGCGATCTCACCGCTTGCTTCCTGCACCGCCTGACTGGAGCCACTTACCTGCAGCACCGCGCCCTGCACACCCTCCAACATAATGCCCAATTTATGCTGCATCTGGCGCATGGAAGCAAATAACCCCGCCAATTCTTCCCGGTGATATGTTGCTGACAATTTAATTTCTGAGGACAAATCGCCCATGGCCATGCGATCGGCTACAGCAACGGCATCACCTGCTGAAGCAACAATATTCATCCGAAACCGCTCAATAAGCCCTAGGGAGAGAATAACAACCTGCCAACCGGAACCGAGCAGCAAGGCATTATCCACAAACCAGGAACCAGCAAAAAAGCCAAAACTCTGAACCGCAAGCAGAATCAGAAAAAAGACAAACACCGTCCAGGCAACAAGATAATATACCCCCAGCCTATTGCCCGACCGCATACTTATCCAGCCAACCCAGATCAGGAAGATCGTCAAGGGCACCGAACCTGCGGCACAGCGGATAGCCAACTCATACGGCACAACCAAAGACAAAAAGGCGGCACAGGAGAAAAGAATAACACCATATTTGAGAATTGTATCGAGAAGGGGAAACTGCTTTGTCTCTAAAAAGGATTTCGGGAATAAAAAACTTGTCGCCATACCGAGGAGGATGAAAAAAGGGATATTGACATTAGCCCACCAGGTCCAATCCGGCCAGACATATTGCCCGGAGAAACCCTGCACAGAGGCCATGAAATTGGCAAAGACAAAGGTAAAGAAGATGTAATACAAGAAGCAGACATCACGCAGTTTCACATAGATAAAGAAATTCAACACCACCATGACCAGCATCACCCCGAGATACTGCATCAGCACAACATGTCCTCCGCCGGTGGTAGAGATCATATCTTCAGCAGAGTGCAGCACAAAGGGCAGCTTCATGGAACCGGAGGTCTGAACCCGCAGATATCCCGTCACCAGTTCTTCGGCCGGTAAAACAAAACCAAAAATCAAATTATGATACGCAATAGGACGTTCACGGAAAGAAACACGATCCCCCCCTTGCTGATGAACTATTGTCCCATCAGCATAAAGCAGATCCAAGGAACAAAAATCTAGGGGAGGATACTGCAGTTCCAAAAAGAGACGGGAAACTGCAGGCGTAGTGGACTTGAGTTGAAACTTCAGCCAATAGGTCGAGGAGGTATACCCCTTCGAGATAACAGAAGCGTGTGACGGGATAAAAGACGTAGAGTGACGAACCTCCTCAAGGGTCAGCTCCCCGGACCCATCTTCAAGAACCGACAGGTACGTGCCCAGTTCAGACTGGGTGAAGCCCTGGCCGACCGTGAGAACACGCTCAGTACCGGCAAAGACAGGGGAAACGGACAGACCGTAAACAACAGCTGCGACAAACCCGCAGACAGCTAAACCTATTTTTTTTGAACACAGGATATTCATTTCAATAGTCTATGGAAATGACTCTTCCCCTGTCAAGCTTAAGAGACGTCCCATAAAAAAAGGCTCCATTTACTCGGTAGAGAAAATGGAGCCTTCATATCTTACAACAGTGGTGCTTCACAAAAAAGCACAACACCGGTCTACTGTTTCTTTTCACATTTTTTACAGAGACGACGATCATCCGTCAGCTCAGCAATGACCTCCGGGGCGGCCTTTTCGTCACCAGGAGTCCAAACATCACCACAAAGAGCTGTCACCACGCCCGCATCATCAACCGTGACAATATGACAAACTTTACTCTTGCCGTAGTAGGAGAATTTCGATGCTGAATTCCGGGCAGGCTTAGGGGCTGAGGGCTTGGAAGATGTTGTTTTTTTCTGACACCCACTACTCGTGCAGGAGCTAAGCGCCGTCTTGCTCTTCCTGGCGACCTGAACTTCTTGTTTTTTCACAGCCTTCTTTAACTGTCTCTTTCTTCCACGCATGATGTTCCTTCTAGTAAGTTTCATCCCTGCCGAATCGGCAGAAAATTATGGATACCTTATGATATTTGATGAAGCTCCCTAACCCCATCACCATAAAGGAGCGGTAAGCACAACTTAAAATTCGTACCATAAACAACGGCCTATTGCACGTAATCAATGCCAAAAGCCTCATTTTTCAGCCGAACCGGCTTTTATACATGAAGCCTTCGCTTAAAAAGCCAAAACCCCGTCCGGAAGGACAGGGTTTTGGCAAGCGGTCCAGGGGAACCGTCTCATCTTCAACACATATCGCTGTTAAAAGGCATTGATGAGCCAGATACCACATGGACAAGTATCGGCACAGAAACCACAGGCGATACATTTATCATCGTCAGACACATACTGAAAACTCCCGTCTGGAAGCTTCTCACGAGTGATCGCCCCTTCCGGACAGATCGTCTCACAGAGATGACAATCCCGGCAGGAACCGCAGCTCATGCACCGATCCGCCTCAGCAGACTCAGACGTACCGCATTGGTTGTCCGGAGCATAATGAGTGTGGGTCAGACTCATCTGCGGGATGAGCTGCTTAGCAAAAGGGTGATACTCTTCACCCTTAAACTCAGCAATCAATGAATCCGCAACATTCTTACCGGCACCCAGGGCATTGGTGGCAAGACCAGGGCGTTCAACATCGCCCACCGCTGAAATAGTCTTATCAGAGGTCCGACCAGCCGAGTCACATTTCACCCAAGCCGCCCCACCGACCGTCACGACTTCCACGGATTCCGGCAGGAATTTCAGGGCAGGCACATCACCAATGGAGATGATCACCGTATCTGCCGGGATCAAATGCCCTGCAGCGTCCACAAGACCTTCATCGGTGACTTCCTTGGTCATCACCGGCCATTTGAACTTGGCACCCAACGCTTCGGCTGCGGCCTTTTCTTTGCCGAAGGCCAGAGGCTTCTGAATATCAACGAGCGTAACCTGACTCGCTCCCATGGCATAGGCATCACAGGCCACGTCACAGCCAACATTACCCGCACCAATAATCACCACATTACCGGTAAGCTTTGGCGGCGTATCCGATTTCGCGGACTTCAGGAAATCCAGGGCCGGAATAACCTTCTCATGCCCTGGAAAAGGGATGGTCCGCGGCGAATGGGTACCAACGGCAACAATCACATGATCAAAATCATGCTGCAATTCACTGAACTTTTCCTTGGTCATATCAACTTCAAAATGAACCTTGATGTTCTCCACAGACATGAACCGCGCGATCTCCGCATCCCAGATGGCCTGGGGCATACGTTCCCAGGGGATAACCTGGGCAAGCTTACCGCCGATCTTGGTATCCTTTTCAAAGATGTGGGCCTCAACGCCGGATTTGGCAAGCTGCCAGGCGGCATTCATCCCGGCAGGTCCGCCACCGATAATGGCGACCTTTTTACCGAGTGACGGGGCAGCTTTCGGAGCCGCTTTATCCTTGGCAGCACGACCGAGCATCTGCACGTCAATCTTCTCATCAATCTTCTGACGGGAACAATTCTGCATACAGAGATTCGGGCAGATATGGCCGCAAACCGAGGCAGGAAGGGGCGTATATTCCATGAGCATCGTATACGCCTCATCCGCCTTGCCTTCCCGCATGAGCTTTAAACGATCAATGGTGGGAATATGGACCGGACAATAATAGGCGCAGGGGGCTGCCTTATCGCGGTTGGCCCAGAAGGGCTTCTTACGCCGCAGATCACCTGTTTCAATGAGCCCAATTGGCGAGCGGTCAAGGCCTGGAGCCAGATCGCGAAGCGGATCACCGCCACCAAAACCTGGATTCCAGATCGTCCGCACAAATTCAGACATGGGCATTGGCCCTGTCTTCATGAGTGCCCGCTCCTGGGGAGGAATGGCATCAAGCATGGACCACTGATTCCGTTTGGACAATTCAGCCAGTAAATCAGGCCGGCCAATGGACTCAAGATAGGTTGGCAGCTGCTCCATCAACCATTGCCATTGCTCATCGCTTGGCAAAACCGCCTTGACATTGATCTGGGAGTAGGACTCATCGATCTTCCCGCGATAGTAGATGGAACCACCAACCATACCGACACAGGGACGGTAGCCCAGAATATTCTCAGGGGTCTTGGCATCCACACCACAGACAACCGCAACACCACCACAGTTGAACTCGGCAAAGGAGTCACCGCAGGAACCAAGAATCCACAATTCAGGACGCTTGTATTCCGGGTTCCACTTGGTCATGGTGAGACCGCGTGCTCCGATGGAACCACCGATATACACCTTGCCTTCCGCCATGGCGTTACACACACCATTGGTGGCATCGCCCTTAACCGTGATGTCGGCACCGATATTCAACCAGCCCACATCGTCAGAGGCCGGACCATTAACCACGATCTTAGTGCCGGGCATACCCATGCACCCAACCCGCTGACCGCAGGGACCGTTGATCTCAATATTAACGGTCTCGCCGCCTGACTTCAGACGACCGCCGACATTATGCTGGCCGTAGGTTTCAAGAACTAAATTCTTCGACTTGGAGAAGGCTTCCTGCACCAGTTCTTCAAAGATCTGAGTGGAGATTCGTTCGCCGTTTTCATCAAGTCCTTTTACTATTATTTTTTCAGTCATTATAAAATTCCTCTAACAAACGTACTGAATGTTCAAACGATCCGCAGCATCCTTATCAGCGATACCCAAGGCATCACTCATACCGATCGGCAGACTCTGGGAACGCCCGAGAGGTGCCATAACCTTCTTAACCTCAACCTGGATGGCCTGAAAGGTTTCAACAACCCTTTCGGCAACCTTATCAGGGTCAAGACGACGGTAGATCTTTGGATTCTGGCTGGTAATGCCCTTAGGACAGATGCCGACATTACAGACATTGCAGCGGTTCTGCTCAGAGCCGAGACAACCGGCCGCCGATTGCATGATGAACTTACCCATGTGTACGCCTGAGGCACCCAGCATGATCAAGGCCAAGGCATTTTGAACCACATTGCCGTTTTTACCAACACCGCCTGCGGCGAAGATTGGAATCTCGTTCTGCTTGCCCTGCTTGCACAGGTCCAGATAACAGTCACGCACGTTGGTGGCGATGGGGTGACCGGTGGCATTGAGAGAAATGTCATAGGCGGCACCCGTTCCACCATCGATGCCGTCAATCATGAGGGCCGAGGCGTAGGGGTTACGAACCAGATTGTTCAGCACGGATTTTGCCGAAGTGGAACCGGAGATCTTAGGATACACCGGCACCTTGAAGTTCCACGCCATGGACATGGACTGGATCATCTTCATGACTGATTCTTCAATGGAATACAGGGTCTGATGCACAGGAGGAGACGGCAGGTCAACGCCTTCAGGCACACCGCGCAGACGGGCAATGAGCTTGGAAACCTTGAACCACATCAGGAGTCCGCCATCACCGGGCTTTGCACCCTGGCCATACTTAATCTCGATGGCAGCAGGATCACATTGCATATCGGGAATGGCACGGATGATCTCATCCCAGCCAAAATAACCGGAGGCCACCTGGAGGATAATATATTTCAGGAAGGGGGACTTCAGGACCCAGGGAGGACAACCACCCTCACCTGTGGCCATAACCACAGGGATCCCCAGAACCTCATTACAATACGCCACACCCTGCAGAAGACCAAGCCACATATTCGGTGACAGGGCGCCAAAGGACATGGAGCCGATAATGAAGGGGAAGATCTCACGGGTGGGTGGAATCCACTCACCGGAGAGCTTACGTTTAATATACTCTTCAGGGGGGAGAACGCGGCCCAGGATCGTATTATAGGTAAATTCATGCCGGCCAGCATCCAGTGCCGGATCGGTGAGCATGGAAATACGATTAAAGATGATGCGGTCAAGCAGGCTTGAACTGGTATCGTTACGACGACCGCCGCGCTTGGCAGCATCACCGCCGACTGTGGCCTGAAATTTATAACGATCCGTGGCATTATGCACAGGCCCGATGGCCTCGTTCGGACAGACCATGGAACAGGTTCCACAGCCGATACAACGACGGCCCACATCGGTATTCTGCCGGATCCCAACAAAGGTCTTGAAATTACTTCCACGTTCGGAAGAATTCAAGACCATCCGCGGCATGCGCTTGCGCATATAGGATAATTTTAAGGTATTAACCGGACAGACAGCCGCACATTTACCACAAAGGGTACAACGGTTTTCGTCATGAACGATTCGCCAAGGTAAGTCGTTTGGACTTAGGCTGCTTGGTTCTGAGGAAATTGATCGAATTGAGACCATATCTCGAGCTCCTGTCTATCTGGAGGAATAATAACTGTGTGTTGGCGCATTGGCTGAAAGTCTTTGGATCGATCCCTAACCGGAATCATCGCATCCACACCACACATTTCTGAGGCCGCGGCCCACTCACCGGGATTACCGCCGATCATCATGGGACGCAGTTTTTTGGCATCCATGGCGATCATGCAGGTTTCATCCGGCATGGAGCCGATAACCGCATTCGGGCCGTCAATAATAAGACGGCGACAGACCTGACGCAGCCCAAGGAGAAAATCACCTTGAGGATGTACAGCCAGTTCAGCATTGCTCAGCGGAGTCATCACATGCTTATAGGCCTGCAGAGGAAGCCCCAGCTGCTTGGTGACATAATGGAGGATATGGGCAAACACTTCAGAGTCGGATTGATACCCCATGTAGCCGGGGAAATCTTTACCGGACAACCAGTCCTTGATCGGCGTGAAGGCGGTGTTCTCACCATTGGTCATGGTGCAGACCCCTTGGAGGAAAAAGGGGTGACAGGCATAGAGGTTGATACCGTAGTTGGTGTTTTGTCTTCCCTGGGCAAAACAGATGCGGGATTTAATCCGATCCTGATTCAGCCTGAACGCCTTGCCGATTTCCAGGGGCCAGCCAACCTCTTTAATCATGCCAACATCCGGCCAGAGGGAGAATACCGTGAGATCCGCACCATTCGCCTCGCCATCAAGGCGAATACCAATGCGAGTCATCATCAACTCTTCTTCGACCTTTTCCACAGTAAAATCAGCCCATTCAGCCGGCTGTTTATATACTCTAAGGATATATTTATGACGGTCCTGAGCCTCGATCATCGAAAGATCGGCTTCAAACTCATGGTCATATTTCAGATGGAACCCTTTGCCTTCCATGATATCATCGAGACGGTGGAGGGCTTCAGGTGTATGGGCAATCCCGGACAAAACCGGATCTTTCCCATTATAGTTGTAATCCGCAAATTCAAGGCCTCGCAGCAGCAGTCCGAGACCACTGCCGTCATACCCTTCCTGCATGGCTTCCATAGCGGAAATAACAGAAAAAGGTGAAAAGGCTTCACTTGCGGTTTTCATAGCTAACCGACACATGCAGAACTCCTTCTATTTAAATTTTATGGCACGGGCCAAAAAAGAACAAACCATATAAAATCATCAAAAAAACAACCAAAAAAGGGGAATTTGACGACTCGTTGCAATACTGCACAATATCCAACTTGTCAAGACCCATGGAACGCGTCGGTCCGGAGATTTTCATAAAAGAGTTACGCTGACAAAACAGATCCTCAAGGGAGACAACATCTTTATGACAAAAGGGTTTTAAAAAGCCCGGCCCATAAAGTGGGCCTCGAGCCGACCCCGTAATCCTGCTGATTTTTTTGTTTGTTCACGGGGTTGCCGCCCTATCATTAATAGTATCCGACTCTACCCCTATAAAAATAAGGGCAATACCTGGGGAAACTTCACACTCTCAGGAATCCCCGCCCTGAAACAAACTCATCACATTCCCGGCCATGGTATTCGCCTGGCTTAAGGCAAAGGCACCTGTCTGGCTCAGGATCTGCATCTTGGCAAAGACCATTGACTCCTCAGCCAGATCCACATCCATGATGGCCGAGGTTGCGGATTCCAAATTCAGTTTGCTGGCGGAGAGATAGGACACCGCTGAGGTAAACTGATTCTGGGTCGCCCCGGCAGCACTCCGTATGGAGGATAAATCGGCCAA
>JBFFNY010000019.1:0-12089 GCA_041562955.1 Desulfurivibrionaceae bacterium
CTGGGCTCTACGGAGTGATAAAGGCAAAAAAACGACGCCACAGTCGGCATTGGTGAGCATTGAAAACGGCACAGGATATGTCCGAGCCCTTATTGGCGGGGTGAATTTCCAGCGCAGCCAGTTTAACCGGGCAACACAGGCAAAACGACAACCCGGTTCCGCATTCAAACCCCTTATCTTTGGTCAGGCGTTTAACTCCGGATTTAACCCGGCCTCTATTCTTTTGGATGAACCGTTAGAGCTGCCAGGTCATAAAAACACCACATGGCAACCCAAAAATTTTTCAGGCAAAAATTTCGGCCCGACCACGCTCTTCACCGCCCTTGTCAAATCACGGAATATTGTCAGCATAAAACTTCTTCAGCAAGTCGGGATTGACACCGTTATTCATCTTTGCCGACAGGTTGACATCGGCACAAAGCCCCGCCCCAACCTGTCACTCGCCCTGGGAGCATCGGAGGTTTCATTACTGGAATTGACCTCCGCCTACTCCATCTTCGCCAATGCAGGGAACTTTACCCCGCCCATTTTCATAACAAAGGTGTATGACCGTTACGACCGGCTGCTTGAACATCATATCCCCCGCATGAAAAAGGTCATTGATGCGCAGGCCGCATACCAGGTTACCCGTCTTCTGCAGGATGTAATCCGGGAAGGAACCGGGACAAAGGCCTGGGGACTCCCCGGCCATTCTGCCGGCAAGACAGGCACCACTGACGGCAACATGGATGCGTGGTTCATCGGCTACACCCCGCAACTCATTACAGGTGTATGGATGGGTTTTGATTTGAAAAAATCACTGGGAAAACGGGAGACCGGCGGACGTGCCTGCGGCCCGGTGTGGCTTGATTTCATGAAAAAAGGTAGTGCAGGGGTTAAACCGAAATTCTTTACAATTCCCGCAGGCATGACCTTTCTCCCCATTGACAAGGAAACGGGTCACTACAACCCGTCTATCCGCAATAAAGGGCAATGGTTACCCTTCCGTGATACGGATCGCGACGGACTTATACAGGGAAACAACGCAAGAAAAGTTGAATAAGTGCATCCCCCATAAAAAAAGGCTTAAACCAGTGTATGATTTAAGCCTTATGGGCGAGCCCAGACAACGACCCGTTATAAACGATAGAGATCAGCCCAAAGAACTCAACTCATCCTGGCCGTGAAAAACAACAGTGAAGGCTGACTCAAGCTCTTTTGTCAAATCTTCACAATCGCATCCTTCCTCAGCCATAACACGAATGGCAACGCGTTTCTTACCTTCACCTGCATCGTTAAAGGAGGTTAACACGGAGATAATCTGGGCATGGTGCGTACGCATGGTTTTAATAACCTCGGTGACAGAACCGGGACTATCGCTCAAATCAAACACATATTGAATGGCACCATCCTTGATGCCGGTGGAGTGAATAAAGCCACGCAGAACATCCGTCTCACTCAGGAGTCCGATAATCGCGCCGTCATCATCCACAACAGGAAGACCGGAGATCCTCTTTTCAAGCATGATCACCGCCGCTTTTTCAAGGGAATCATTCCCGTCCAGAGTAATAGGAGCAGGTGTCATCACCTCTTTGACCTTCATCTCACTCAGCAGATAATACAGTTCATGCACATCCAGAGAGGTAGTCTTAGAGGGTGATGCATCTTTCACATCCCGATCGGTTACAATACCAATCAGTTTCCCATGGGAAACAACAGGAAGTCTACGAATACTATTTTCTGTCATGGTACGGGTGGCACGCATCAAGGAGGTATTCTCGTCTACAGTCAGAACATCCTTGGCCATCCAATCTCGAATCAACATGCTTACTTCCTCCAGAACTTCCTTTTTAAAAATAACTATTGCCTCAACACTAGGCGCAGTATCATATTCATAATTATACTAAAATTAACCAATTGAACGTATAAAATATTCCTGCCATTCCTGCAACAAACTTGGTCAATATTGCGCATTTTTTCTATGTACTTATTGGTACTAATTGCTTTTTGGGCAACCCGTGTGTAGGGTAGCCATCGTTTTATTAATCAATTGCATTGGCCATTTTCTGCGGAGCACCAAAGCCTACATGACCTGCCCAAAACCTTTCACAGAAAACGCATTACGCCACCTTCTCCAGGAGGGACCTGAAGAGTTCATTCTCCTGGAAACAGCCAGAACCACTGCCGAAGACCACCACTCCTATCTTTTCACCCGGGCAACAACACGTCTCATCCACCTTGCCGGAGATGATCCCGCACGCTTCCTGCAGCAATGTCAGCTTCATCTCGACGCAGGCCAGTATCTTGCAGGCTGGTTCAGCTACGAGTTCGGGTACGGACTGGAAGAATCATTACACCGGCTTGCACCCACTGCACCGGGCACTGTCCTCGCCAACCTCGGAGTTTACGACTCCGTTCAGAAAATTGATCATTACACCGACCTTGCCCCTCCACCAGCGGGTGCAACCCACCCACCGTGCCAGATTGACCATATCCGTTTAAGTCAATCCGAAGACGAATACATCAAGAATATTAAGCGAATTAAAGAGTATATTCTTGCAGGGGACACCTATCAGGTCAACTACACCCTGAAACTGCTCTTTGATTACACGGGCCCACAGGATGAGCTCTACCTGCAACTGCGCGCCAATCAGCATGTGAGCTTCGGCGCCTATATTAAACAGAAAGACGCAACCATCATGTCTTTTTCCCCGGAACTCTTTTTCCAAATCCAGGACAAGAACATAACCGTCCGCCCTATGAAGGGAACCAGTGTCCGGGGGAGGACCTGCCAGGAGGACCGGGACAACGGATCCTTTCTGCAAACGGATCTCAAGAACCGGGCTGAAAATGTCATGATTGTCGATCTGTTACGCAATGATCTCGGGCGAATTGCCCAAAAAGGCACGGTCAACGTCACCTCACTCTTCGATGTGGAGACCTATGACTCACTCCTGCAGATGACCTCCACCATCACGGCCTCCATTGCAGACAATCTTGATCTTGTCCAGTTTTTCAAAGCCCTTTTTCCTTGCGGATCGGTCACCGGTGCCCCCAAGATTCACACCATGGAAATTATCAATGAACTGGAAACAGAACCTCGGGGGGTGTATACCGGAGCCATCGGTTTTTTTGGTCCGGACGGGATTGCCAAATTCAATGTCCCCATTCGCACCGTGGTCCTGAACGGCACCCATGGTGAAATGGGGATCGGCTCGGGCATTGTGGCAGATTCAGACCCTGAGAATGAATGGCAGGAATGTCTCTTAAAAGGCAGCTTTCTCACCCACCCCCGCCCTACATTTGAACTGATCGAAACCCTGCTCTGGCTTCCAGACTCAGGCTATCAATTTATCAAACAACATATGCAACGGGTGCAGGAGTCCGCCGCCTATTTCAATTTTCAATACTCTGAAACGGACTATTTAGCCGTGCTCCAACAGGCAGCAGACACCTTAGCAAGACCCAGCCGGGTACGCATTCTCCTTAATCGGGACGGTGAAACAACCATTGAGACTTCAGACGGCCCAGCATCTCCCACCTTCAGCCCTACCCCGGCGCCACACGCCGCACCGGGCCGGGTTTGCTTCGCATCCCGATCCGTATCCAGTACCGATCCTTTTTTATATCATAAAACAACCAACCGGGATTGCTACACGAGCACATGGGAAAAAGCCAGAAGTGGTGGATTCGACGACGCTCTGTTTTTCAACGAGAAGGGTGAACTCAGCGAAGGATGTATCAGCACCGTCTTTCTGCGCAAGGGCAAGATGCTCCTCACACCACCGGTGCATGCAGGGCTGCTTCCGGGAATATTCAGGCAATACCTGCTGGAGAAGTTCCCTGATCAGGTCAAGGAGCAAACCTTATATAAAGAGGATGTGCTGCATGACGAGACAACCCTGTTCATTGGCAATTCAGTGCGCGGCCTTGTCCAGGTGACCATTGATCCTGACTGGCTGGCCTAGCCCTCCTGCATCTCAGACCAGACCTCAGGCAACGTAGCAGCAAGCTCTGAGGCCAGATATCCAAAAACCATCCCGGACTCCACCAGCACATCCCCTGCCCGGCCATGACTATACACGCCAAGGGAGGCAGCATCAAATCCGGACATGCCCCGACCCATAAATCCACTGATGATGCCGCTGAGCACATCCCCCATGCCTCCAGCACCCATGCCGGCATTACCCGTCGAATTAAGAGCAACCTGCCCGTCCGGCCCGGCGATCACCGTGGCGGCACCTTTAAGCACCACTGTCACCTTATATTTTTGCGCCATATCTCGTGCAGCACCCACGCGATCTTCTTGAACCTCTATCACCGTCTTGCCGAGTAAGCGCGCCATTTCACCGGGATGAGGAGTCAGAACAATCTCTTTTCCGGCCCCTCCGGCAAAGTTCTCCAGATCAAGGAGATTCAGGCCGTCGGCATCGAGAAGCAAGGGCGTTGCGAGTTCGCGCACCAGCTGCCGAACCAGTTGCGCAGTGCTGGTTGTCAGTCCGAGGCCAGGACCGATCACCACACAACCTTTACCCCTTGAACTCCTCATAATATCCTTAAAATCACCATTGCCAAAACAGATTCCCCCTTGACCTTGCACGGGGATGGTCATCGCTTCAACGAGCTGGGTTTCCAAAATAACATTCAACCCTTCAGGCACGCAAAGCGAGACCAAACCAGAACCGGAACGTAAGCAGCCAAGCCCGCAGAGTACCGCGGCTCCGGTCTTCCCCAGCGAGCCGGCCACGATTAAAACATGGCCGAAACTTCCCTTATGACCGGTTGCAGAACGGACGGGAAGCAGTTCAGAAACAAGAGACGCGGTAAGCAGAAACGGCAGTTGGCAGGAGGCAATGGCCGCAGGTGAAATACCAATATCCACGACAATCACATCTCCGACATAGTCAAGGGCGGGAAACTGCACCATCCCCTGTTTCTGAAGCTGAAAGGTCACCGTCGTATGGGCCTTCACAGCACAACCCAATACCTGTCCGGTATCGGCATCAAGCCCGGAGGGAATATCAACGGAAAGAATAGCAACACCACTGGAGTTCATACGCTTAATAAGGGTTGCAAATCGGCCGCTGACATCACGGGTCAAACCTGTTCCCAACAAACTGTCCACCAGCAGATCACCGTGAAGCGGCACCTGTTCCGCCTCAGTCTCATTGGTAACCACAGTAATGGCAATTCCCTGCAGCAACCCGTAATGCACCAGGGCGTCACCCTTTATTTCCCCGGGTGAGACCAGAAGAACCATATGCACTTCGGCCTGCAGTTCATGGAGCAACCGGGCCGCAACAAAGCCGTCCCCGCCATTATTTCCACCACCGGCAACAACTGAGATGCGTTTGCCGGCAACATCACCAAACTGCCGGACAATCACGCGACAGACCTGTTCACCGGCGCGCTCCATCAGCACCGTCCCGGCAGTACCGGCAGCAATCGTCTGTTGATCCAGATTTCTCATTTGCGAAGCGGTGCATAAATTCATAATTATTCTTTCCAGAAGCAGTGCCCCGATCCATCCAGCAAGGCCTTCCCTATGGGAGCCGTCCAAGTTGATCAGGCGTGTAAGGTTTTCCTCTCAATGATCCTACACCACATTTTAATGCAGCATTGACATCTCATCTGTATTTTATATCCAAGCTCAGCAACAAAAACTACTATTAAAAAACAGCCGAAATTATAGGCGCCCAGACTTCGCTCCTCTCGACTATAAAGAGACACATCGCACATCATTGCCAATACACATTCCCCATACAAAAGATCAGGCCCCCTTTCGGGCAAACAGAAAGGAGATGAGATATTAATTAAACTATTGTAGTTTATTACTCTTCGTATTCTACATCTAGAATTAATCTTCCAGAAGGGGCAAAGAAATGGACGACACAACGACCAACAGCAACAACGCCTTCCATCTGCTTGGCGGACTTGAAGGGGTCAGAGCCTTGGCGGATTCCTTCTACGACATCATGACAAAAATTCCCGAAGCCCGGGAAATACGAAATATGCACCCGGAGGATTTAGGGGCCACACGGGAAAATCTGACCCTTTTCCTGAGCGGCTGGCTTGGCGGCCCACCTCTGTACGTGGAAAAATACGGTTCTGTAAACCTCACCAACATCCATGCCCTCCTTGATATTGATGATGCAGAAAGAGATATGTGGCTTTCCTGCATGGAACAGGCTCTGCACAAACAGCCCATAGCTGATGAGTTAAAAAGGTCCCTCCTCAACCGTTTCCGGATTCCGGCAGAAAAGATTCGCGTAACCTGCCAGGAACGCAGACAGGGACTCCCTGCCTGCATCACCATACCAACGCCCTAAACACCACAGTTGCCTGTCGTCTTGCAGGAAAGGGTTCGCCTCAGGAATGGCAACACCATGGCCCCTTTCAAGAGCTTGCGCTCATTGCTGGTCAGGTTTACTCAGTTGTTATAAGCGTAAACAATAAAAAAAGGCAGGACCTTTTCGATCCTGCCTTTTTTATAATTTCACAGCTTTGCATATTCTTCTACTCTACTTTTTTTAACATCATGCCGCATTTGCACATCCCAGGCTGACCAGACACCGTATTACAGGAACAGGCCCCGCCGCAGTTGCAGAAATATATCCCGGTCCCGGATAACTTGACCCGTTTAACAGGGTTCCCGCACATGCATTTAGTGGGATCATCCGGATTAAGCCCGCCACACTTGCACCCTTCATGACATTGACATAGTATAGCCTCATCCCCTTCGACCCGAAGCACATGCCCCCACTTGAGCTTTGCATTACAGGTACAGTTCCCGGGCCTGACACGAACGGTGTTGCATGGACATTGTGGCCCACAGTTGCAGGTATACAGAACATCATGCCTGCCGTCTGCTGGGCCTGTTGTCTCTGTAGTCTCTGTTTGCGGCATGACACAGCCGGTAAGAAAAAATATACACAGCACCACAAGGCCGAATTGTTTAAATGTCATTCCATCCCTCCATCGTTTTTTTCTTGTCAGGGCAGAGATGAGCACAAAAGCTATGCTTATCTCTGCCCAAAGCGTATACGAATAGAATGCGATGCTATTGAAATGAAAGTCAAGGTTGGAGAAAACTTTCACCAACAGAAGGAGAGGGGCTATGCACGGTGGAGGGGGGCGCCTTATCCACAAGGAACACGGGGCAACACGTCTTTATATATACAAATTTAAGGGAACACCGGAGTGACCAGTACCCCCTCATTTTGCGTCTCCTCTCTTTTTCCGTTTAGGACTAATCGTTCTTGGTTATGGGTACATCTTGTTTTACTTTTTTGGTTCGATACCCGGGCTTAACCAGAATTTCCAAATAAAAAGATTCGAGCTGTTGCGCTTCAGCCTGTGAAATCTTCTCATTAATAGCAGACAGGTGGATAACCTCACTCGACGCTTCATCAACACCGAAACGGCAGTCAAAATCCCAAAAATCAACTTTTGGAGGGAGAGTTTTTCGCCGTTCTCTTTTGATGTACTTTTTAACTTCATATTTAATCGCTTCAACACGCCTTGGCAGGCTAAGCTTTGGGTCGGTTAATTTAAACGTTTTTTTCATAGTTGTTCCAAAAGGTGGGACTATTATTATTAAAAATAAACTCCAAATCATGACATAATCTCATCAAGGAGCGGTTTTCCAAGTTGTTACTTCCACAAAGGACCTAATAAGCAAACGGTCTGTGTTCTGTTCTGACTGGAGACATAACATGGCAACAAGCTCTATATAGCATAATCCCTTTCCGTCCATTGGCATATCAATATTTGCTCCATGAACACAGACTGCAGCGCAAAAAGTAAATATTTCCATACCGGTCACCGCCATCAACACCACCAGATGAAGACCCCTGTTAATTGCTGCGTTCGTGACGCCATTCAAAACTGTCAATCCTGTTCTTGCCACCCATCTTGGCCTTATACAGAGCTTTATCCGCATAATCAATAATAAGACTCGGGCTCGTTTTTTGTCCTGGAACAATAGTACAAAAACCGACACTAATGGTGACAATATCTGCGACCGTTGAATATTCATGGGCTAGATGCAACTCTTCAATGGATCGCCGACAACTCTCAGCCACAAATTCCGCATCTCCGGTATCGGCAAGCACAAGAGCAAACTCCTCCCCCCCATAGCGCGCCAGCAAGTCCCCGGGGCGATGCACTACACCTTTGAGCGCTGCTGCGACCTGCTTTAAACATTCGTCGCCCGCAGGATGCCCGTAATTGTCATTGTATAATTTAAACGAATCAATATCCATCAGTACAAAGGATATGGATGCTTGATTGCGAATAGCCCCTTGCCATTCTTTGTCGAGAAATTCATCCATATACCTTCTATTGGCAATCCCGGTCAGACTATCCGTACGTGAAAGCCGTTTTAATTTCCTGTTCGCCTCATGCAATTCTTTGGTTTTTTCTACGACGATCTGTTCAATCACAACATTACGCCGGGCAATGGAATTGAGATAAAAAACTATAAAAAATGTGGCGAGAATACCGGCCGTAAAGATTAAAAGCGGCTGAGAATCCCTCTTGTCATCCATATAGCGTAATGTCGGCGAAGCCAACAGGCTCAATTTGAGCCCCCAGATCACAGGGAGCTCTTTCCTGTAGGCAATACCCTCATAGGCAACGAACCCGGTCCGCGACTTATGAATATGGAGGATGTCATCATGGGCTGCTGCCGTCTCGTCCACAAGCTGCATTTCAATACCCTTCGGCTCTAAACTTAAAGCTGAGCCCTCAAAAATAGCGCTGACTGGAAAAATGGCGGCAACAAATCCCCGCAAATTTTTGCGACGAGTGTTAACTGTTGAGGAAACTCCTTTATATATCGGCAAGAATGCCAGAAAAACTTTTTCATCACCAAACACCTGAACCACGTCCCTACTTGAGACAACAAGAGGCATGGCCGTATCCCTCACCCTTTTAAGCGCTTCAAATTGCTGAGGACTTGAGGCAAAATCAAAACCCAGGGGAGCAACACAATCGATTACTGGGTCGACATAATATGCAGGAAAATACTCCGGTCGTTCTTCTGCGGGCACAAGATAGCCCTGTGTTGTTCGCTCAGTGATTGCAAATCCGGGGTAAAGATGCTGATATTTTGACTCATATTGGACCCGTTCCGCATGATTGACCTGCTGGATCCACTCAAGTGCCTGAATATCACTATGACGACTCAGGATATTTTGGGATTCAAGACGAAATTTTTCAAATTCTGGAATATTGTCACCGTTGAACAGGATGGCCAGCGCTCTCAGCGTTTCCAGATTGAGCGAAATCTCGCGATAGAGTGAAGCAACACGGCCATTAACCTCCTTACGGAATTCGTTAAGAATGGCCTTCTCCTCCATTTTATAAAGAAACCACCCGCTGAAGCAGGACAACATAACCCCAGTTGCCAAGACTACTATTTGAATAATTAGAGCGTTTCTTTTACTATTCATCCACGATGTTCCTTCAGCTCATATCAAGCTTTCGCCATGGTTACAAACCAATCAAAAAACAGCACCACATCCTTTTTAAAGGAGCAGCAAGGCGATCCGCTCAACTCAGCGACACCAATTATCCAACCATGCCCTATGGAAGAACACCTTTAATGTTTCAAATTCCCGTCATCATCAACGAGGTCAGGATATAATTTCTTAGCACAATCAGGACAGATACTATGGCTGAACTCGGCATCAGAATGTTCGCCAATATAGGATTCGATCTGGTTCCAGTACCCTTTATCGTCTCGAATCATTTTACACGATGCACAAATTGGCAGGAAACCGCTCAAGGTCTTGATCTTACCCAGAGCTTCCTCAAGTTGAGCAATGAGCCCTTCCCGTTCCTCTTCTGCTGTTTTGCGATGGGTTATATCTGTCGCAACCTCCAGCCGGACAATGCGGCCGTCAAGCCATTCGATGGCCCTATCGTTCAAATGAAACCACTGATCGGTTATACTATTTTGCATCTCCCAGATATAGGCCCCGCCCGGTTTACCCTCACCGTCCAGGAGATATTGATTGGTACAGAAGGGACAAGGTCCGCTCTGTCCTTTTTGCAGCGTTTGCCAACAAATTTTCCCGGTAATGTCACCAAATTTATTTTTTACAGACCTGTTGATGAACAAAACCTCATAGGTGTCCATATCGGCGACATAAACAATTGCATCCAGGCTGTCCATGAGCAGGCGGAAACGCGCCTCGCTGTCACACAACGTCTTCTGACTCGCGGTCAAGGCTTCGGCCATAGCATGAAAAGCCTGGGTAAGCGTTCCTATTTCACCAGACGTAACAGCCAGATTACTCCGCGCATCAAGGTCTCCATTAGAAAATTTCCGTGTCAATGCCACAAGATTTTGTATGGGGGAAATCAATGTCTTTTTGCCAATCAGCCAGGATATAACAAGGGACAGCACCGCAACAAAGAGCATCAGCAACAGATTCCGGATCAGGACCGCGTTGGCTGGCGCAAGAACCTTGGCTTCAGGAATACCCGCCCACACATAGAGATACGGGTTGTCATCAGGGGTCAGCCGAACTTGTTCAAAGGCAAATATCCGCCGCCGGCCATCTGATCCGGTACCCATGAATATTCCGGGCTCATGCGCGTTACTGGCCCTCGCCCAACTCTTGCCGCGAATCGGTTCACCGATGGGATTGGTTGTTCCTTGAGGCGGATAGTAACACAGCCGTATCCCCTGATGGTCGGTTATAGCCACAAAGGATTGTTCAGGAAGTTTAGAGACAGCATAAAAGCGAGAAAAATCGTCAAGCTTCAGAGTCGCGGTCAAAACGCCCTTGACCCGACCCTCGATATCGAGCACCGGATACCCAAAGGCAAAAACTTGATTTGATGGGCCAACCCTGGTTACGATATATTCACCAACAACAAACTCTTTTTTAGCTCTGGCTTCTCTGACATGTTTGCGATCCGCCAGATTTGCGACGAAAAAGGGGTTGCCCGAAGCAATGACATCCCCATTCACATCAACTAACACGATATTGTTATAATTGGGATTTTGCTCCAACACAGCCCTGAAAAGATTGCTACTTGCCTGTTGATCCATTAACTGAATTACGGGAAGAAGAGACAGAGTCGAGAGAATTTGTCGGGTGGAGCTGGTAATTTCTTTCTGCGCCATGGCCATCGAATGGGTCAGCATCAGCACATCCCGTTTGGCGGTATCAATCGACTTTCGCCGCTCCTCCAGACCAGAATACAAAAGAATGGCCAAAGCAGGGAGAGTAGCAAGAAGGGTCAGCAAGGCCAGCTTCTTACTTATGGACTCCAGGTTTAAAAAATTCATTTCAGAAACTCATACCTCATCACCATACTCACTCTACCTGCATTATTTTTTACCATTTCAACAGCAACGATGGATTAAATACCGGATTTGCCTATGCGTTTGCACCAGCTCTATCCAAGACATTTCTGATCGTATTGGCCAGTTGCCTTTTATCAACGGGCTTCATGATAAAAGCCGCTATGCCGACAAGATTCGCTTTTTCTGCATCCATTTTGGAACTGTATCCAGTGCAAATAATAATTGGCATATTCGGCCTAATCTCCAATACGTTCTTTGCCAACTCATCCCCTGTCATCTCCGGCATTGTCTGATCACTAATAATAATATCGAAGAAATCAGTTTCTGCCATTGATAATCCCTCCCCGATGCCGGACATACCGCACAAAGAATATGTTATCATCCTTGCTGAGCATATGGAACAAAATAACCGACCAACACCTCCTGAAGCAGAAAAAGGCCTGTTCCCCTCAGGGGAACAGGCCTTTTTCTCATCTCCTATTTTAGTCCGTAACAAGCCCCTGTTCGTTACACATCAGAGGCCGATTGACGTTGCTCCGGGCTTTGATTGTTGAGGAGTTGCAGACACAGCTTGCCGTTACCGCCTACTGTAAATACGGCAAGATCATCCAGAAACCCGAGCAGGAAGGGACCTCGTCATGCCTCAAGAGAAGGCGCCTAAAGGACACCCTTGGTCGGCCCAACACGTCCTTTTAATTTCCATCTATTTTCTTTGATATTACAGCATCAACCCTTCTGTTCCGCTGCCTGCCGGATGGAGTATTATTATCGGCTACGGGTTGAGAAA